>CAZFSW010000171.1:0-3406 GCA_964521655.1 uncultured Dorea sp. | reverse complement strand
TTAGATCCCGCAGAACACGAAGCTGAATTCCATCTTTTCCTCTACGTCCAGCAGATACTCCGGGCGCGGGCGGCAGCCCCAGCTATTGTCCCCCGCGATCCCCATCTGCGCTTTTGCGGCGCGGATGACCGTATAGTGGATCTGGGGAAGCTCGAAGTGATGCCTCGCATTCTCTATCTCATGCGGGGTATATGGCAGCGCGGAGAAGCTCATCGGCCCGCTCTGCGCGGCCATCTCGATGTGGAGACCCCTGCCCTTGCTGTCGGTGACGTCGGCATAGCGCACTCCCTCCTTGTTGCCGCACTCCTGCGGGACAAGGTAGGCCGCCATATTGTCCTTCACGAGATTCTCATATATGCCGAGCTTCGCACCCTTCTTTCGGTCCGCGTAAGTCTCCGCGGGGCCGAGCCCATACCATCTCACGTGGTCATAATCCGCGCTGATCTTGAACAGCATCCCGAATTCCGGCATATCGCCCAGCTTGCGTACCGGGTCATAGGTAAGTGTCGTCTTCACGCGCCCGTCCCCGAACACCTCATAAGTCACCTCGCACTTCGCCGTCGGCATGGTCGGCAGATAGTAAAGGAAGGTAGCGGAAAAGCTGTTCTCCTTCTCCTCTGTCTTTGGCTCATGCAGCAGGAAATGTGGAGCTTCCGCCTCCCGGTTGGAGATATACATGCTCGCGACCTTCCACTGTGCATACCGCACCGGCATCTGGCTGCCGTAATCGTTATCTGTGGGAGCGCGCCAGAAATTCGGCTTCGGCATCGTCTCCAGCAGCTCTTTCCCGCCATATTTATAGGAGACAAGGCCGCCCTCCATCAGCGAAAAGAGCGCCTCGAAATGATCTCCCCGCACCCCGATATTATGAGCGCTGCGGATGACGGTGAGTGTTTTGCGGCATACCGCCTCCGGCCTGGCGATCTGATACACATACTGCCCGAACGCCACCTCATGGCCGCGCTTCGCCCATACCGTGTCCTCTTTTAAATGAAAGGAAACCGTAACCGCATACTCGCCGGGCGCAGCTTCGTCCGGAACCGGAAGCGCGTACACGTCCCTGCCAAGCGGTTCTGTGTGCGTCGGAAGCGCCGCCTGCCTGATCACCTTTCCGTCTCTTGCCACCGTCACGCGGCACTCAAAGGTATCGGTGTTCACAAACAGGTTCTTATTGATCACGGTGACTTCCGTCTTTGCGACCTCTGCCGTGATGTTCTGGTAATTGAACTTCACCTCCTGCATCTTCGGGGATGCTTCCCGATCCCCTCCGTACACGATTCCATTGCCACTGAAATTATAATCCGTCGGCCTCTCCCCGAAGTCCCCGCCGTAAGCCTGAAATTCGTTGCCGTAGCGGTCCTTTTTCGTGATCGACTGGTCGATGTAGTCCCAGATAAATCCGCCCTGATACATAGGCTCCGCATCGGTCAGGTCAGTATATTTATGCATACCGCCACAGGAATTGCCCATCGCGTGGGTATACTCGCAGCAGATAAACGGCTTCTCGCGGTTTTGCGCCAGGAATTCCTGGATGTCTTCCACGGGCGTATACATCTGGCTCTCGATATCGCTCGTCTCATTATACCTGCGGTCATGGAACACCCCTTCATAATGCACAAGGCGGGTCGGGTCCAGCCTGCGGAAAAGCTGCGACATCTCATAGATATCCTTTCCGCCGTAGGATTCATTGCCACAAGACCAGATCAGGATCGCCGGATGGTTCTTGTCCCGCTGATAAGTGGAGTTCACGCGGTCCAGCAGCATATCCAGCCACTCCGGGCGGTCATTCGGAACGACGCCAAAGGCGTCGCCGGTCTCCATCATCCGGTCCCATGTGCCGTGGGTCTCCAGATTGTTCTCATCAATCATGTAAAGTCCATATTCGTCGCAGAGCCTGTAGATCAGGGAATCGTCCGGGTAGTGGCAGGTCCGGATGGCGTTGATATTATGTCTCTTCATCGTCTCCAGATCCTTGCGAAGCTCCGCCTCGCTCACATGGCGGCCGCCCAGGGAACTGAACTCATGGCGGTTCACGCCCTTGAATACAATCCGCTTCCCGTTCAGCGTCATGATATGGTCTTTTATCTCGAACCTGCGGAAACCAACCTTTTCCGGTATGATTTCCATAAGCCTCCCGGACTCGTCATAGATCTCTACCGTCAGGTCGTAAAGCGTGGGTTCTTCCGCGCTCCAGAGGGCAGGCTCCCCGACTGTCCGGGAGCAGGAAACCTCTTCTGCGAGCTCCTTCTCTTCCTCAAAAACGGTCTCGCCGCCTCTGGCAAGGCAGAATCTTACCTTCCCCTGCTTTCCCTGCGCCCCCATCATCTCCAGGCAAACGGCAAGTTCCGCTTTCTTAAGCGTCTCGTCCGGCACGGCGAGGATCCGCATATCCCTCACATGGATATCCGGCACCGCATAGAGGTACACATCCCTGTAAATGCCGCTAAAGCGGTAGAAATCCTGATCCTCGCACCAGCTCGACGCTGTCCACTTGAACACCTGCGCCGCCAGCTTATTTTCCCCTTCCCGCACATAGTCCGTCAGCTCGAACTCGGACGGCGTAAAGGAATCCTCGCTGTAGCCCACGAACTCCCCGTTCAGCCACAGCGCAAGCCCGCTCTCCGCCCCCTGGAAGGAAATAAAGAGCCGTTTTCCTTTCATTCTCTCTGGCACGGAGAAATATTTCACATAGCTTGCTACCGGATTGAAATGCTCCGGGATCTCCCCCGGAAGGACCTCATCGCGCCCCTCCCACGGATACTGCACATTGGCATATTGCGGCACATCATAGCCCTCCATCTGGATATGCGCCGGCACATGGATATCCTCCCAGTCCCTGCAGTCATATTCGCATTTTTCGAAGCCGGCGATGGCAGACTTATAATTTCTGGCATAGTGGAACTTCCACAAGCCATTTAAGTCTTCCCTGAATTCCTGTCCGCCAAGCTCCATATCCAGCCTGGACGCATAATACTGGTGGTCGGAATGCGCGTCAAGCCTCCCGTCCCGGAAATACTGCGGATCCTTTAATTTCTCATAATCAAATGTACGCATGCTCTGCCTCCTGTTCCTCACTCGCTTTATTATGTGTCATAGGATCGACCTTATGACGCTTGTATCATTATATTACAACTGGACAAATCAAAGTGTAGTATGTTAAGCTAAATAATATAATATTTTGAAACAGACAAGTGAGGTAAACGCCATGCCCATCCATTTCCGAAATTTCCCGGTGAACGAGCCTTTTACCTTTGACTCCATCGGCAACCATTGGAATCAGGACCGCGTACTTCGCCCGAAGGGGTATCCGATGTACCACTATCTGCAGACAGAGGCGGGGCGGGGCATCGTCGACATCCAGGGGACGTCTTATATTTTAAATGAGGGGGAGGGCGTTCTGATCGCG
>CAZFSW010000170.1:0-3407 GCA_964521655.1 uncultured Dorea sp. | reverse complement strand
GGCCATGTCGTGGCAGGCGCGAGCGGGAGCTATCCGGTCTATTATCCGAAACCAGGCTGGGCGGAGCAGGACCCGGACGAGTGGTGGGACGCCGTCTGCCGCGCTCTGCGTAAGCTGCTGGATACGGGGAAGGTAAAGCCCGCACAGATCGCTGGCATCGGGATCGACGGGCAGAGCTGGTCGGCAGTCGCGATGGACAGAGATGGGAATGTGCTTACCAACACGCCGATCTGGATGGATACGAGAGCGGCGGATATCTGCGGGGAAGTGGGAAAGGAGATCGGGGAGGACGCGATCTTTGAGGTGTGCGGCAATCCGTTCAAGCCCTCCTATACCACTCCCAAGATCCTGTGGTATAAGAGGCATCTGCCGGAGGTCTATGCGCATACATACAAGATCCTGCAGTCGAACAGCTACATCGCCTACCGGCTGACCGGGAAATTTACGCAGGAGCTTTCCCAGGGATACGGGCATCACTGCTTTGACATGAGAAAGGGAGAGTGGGATATCCCAATGTGCAGGGCGCTTGGCGTAGAGCCGGAGATGCTGCCGGATATCGTGCCCTGCCATCAGATCATCGGGACAGTGACACAGAAAGCGGCGCGTGAATGTGGGCTGGCAGCGGGAACCCCGGTGGCGGCTGGAGCGCTGGACGCCGCCTGCGGCACGCTGGGCGCGGGGGTCATCCATCCCGGCGAGACGCAGGAGCAGGGCGGACAGGCAGGCGGGATGAGCATCTGCCTGGATACTTATAAGGCCGACCCCCGGCTCATCCTGAGCCAGCATGCGGTCTACGGACAGTGGATCCTCCAGGGCGGGACCGTGGGCGGCGGCGGGGTGATGCGCTGGCTGGAAAAGGAGTTTGCGGATTACGAGAGGGTACGGGGAAAGGAGCTTGGAAAGAGCTCGCTTGACCTGTTTAATGAGATGGCGGAAAACATCGCGCCCGGAAGCGACGGCATGGTATTTTTGCCCTATATGTCCGGAGAGCGCTCGCCTATCTGGGACGTAAATGCCAAAGGAGTGTATTACGGGCTGGATTTCAGTAAGACTAAGGGGCATTTCATCCGCGCGGCGATGGAAGGAGTCGCTTTCTCCCTGCGGCATAATCTGGAGACGGCGCAGGAAGCGGGAGCCTCTGCAAGTGAACTGAGGGCGATGGGCGGCTCAGCGAATTCTCTTCTGTGGACGCAGATAAAAGCGGATGTGACAGGAAAGCGGATCATCGTCCCGTCCTCGGATACGGCGACTACTTTGGGGGCGGCCATCCTTGCCGGAGTGGGCGTCGGGATGTATAGAGACTTTGAGGAAGCTGTGGGGAAAACCGTAGCCATTAAGCGGGCACATGAGCCGGACCAGAGGAATCAGGCTGTCTACGGCCGCAGATATGAGACTTATCTGAAGCTGTATGAGAATCTGAAGGAGATCATGGCGGGAGACAAAATGAAGACGCTTTAAATACTTGATAAAATAGAAAATAAAAAAAGGAGATAAAGGTGAGATGAAAGCAGGAGTTGTGCATGCAAGGGACGATATCAGGTTTGAGGATATTGACAGGCCGTCGCCGGGAGAGGGGAAGGTGTTGGTCAAGGTAAAATATACGGGCATCTGCGGCTCGGATGTGCCGAGGGTAAACGGGGATGCATGCCATTTCTTCCCAAATGTGCTTGGACATGAATTTTCCGGAACTGTGGAGGAAATTGGCAGCGGCGTGACCAGCCTGAAACCGGGGGACCGGGTCGCGGGCGTGCCGCTGATCCCGTGTATGCAGTGTGAGGACTGCCAGAAGGGCAATTACTCCCTGTGTAAGCATTACAGCTTTATCGGCTCCAGGGAATTTGGCAGCTTTGCGGAATATGTCGTAGTTCCGGAGACAAATGCGGTAAAGTTCGGGCCGGAGGTTTCTTTTGAGCAGGGGGCTTTTTTTGAGCCTGCCACAGTCGCGCTCCACGGCCTTAAGCGGGTTCCCTACGAGGGAGGGAAGACGGTTGCCATTCTCGGCGGCGGGACAATCGGTATGTTCGTCATGCAGTGGGCGAACATTTTTGGAGCGGCGAAGACGGTTGTGTTTGACATTGAACCGTCCAGGCTAAAGCTGGGGAAGCGGCTTGGCGCCACAGAAGGGATCAACACGCTGGAAAGCGGTTTTATGGAGCGCGCCATGTCTCTTACGGATGGCAGGGGCTTTGATTACGTGTACGAGACGGCGGGAAATACGATCACCATGAAGATGGCGTTTGAGCTGGCGGCGAACAAGGCAAAGGTCTGCTTTGTCGGCACGCCGACGAAGGAGCTGCATTTTTCCGTGAAGGAGTGGGAGAATATAAACCGCAAGGAATTTACGCTGACAGGCTCATGGATGTCCTACAGCGCCCCGTTCCCGGGGGAGGAATGGAAGCTGGCGGCCCACTATTTCAACACGGGAGAGCTGAAATTTGACGAGTCCTTTATCTATAAGAAGGTGCCGCTTTGCCAGATCGCGGAAGCGTTCGCGTGGTATAAGACGCCGGGGACGGTGAAGGGCAAGATCTTAATTGACAGTGAGCAGTAAGAAGAGATATAAGAAGAGATAGGAATAAACTGATAAGAAAGGCGGCACCTGAATATGCCGCCTTTGGAATCTAAGAGTTTTTAGCCTTATATGCGAGCCTTCGGATATCCGGGACTGCGAGAAGCACCGGGTACAGCACGAATGCGAGGATCAGCCCGCTTACGCCCTGGACCAGATTGGCGGGCACGCTTGCGGCTGCGGCGGAAACGCCGTACAGCGGGATTTCACAGAGAAAGTAGCCGCCCGCGACAAGAGCGACATCCACCGCGCCCCCAAGAAGGACGGCTATGCGGCGGCTCTTCGGGGATTCTTTGCTTTTTTGGTAGATGGCCCCCGCGAGGAGCGCGACAGCTCCTTTCACCACAAATGTAATCGGAACATAGATAAAGTAGCCGCCCAGAAGATCTGCCATCGCGGAGCCGATCCCGGCGGCGAGCAGCCCCCACACAGGTCCGAGGAAGACTCCGGACAGGATGACGACAGCGTCTCCGGGGTGTATATATCCGCTGGTGCCGGGAGTGGGGATGCGGATGGACATCGTGGCGACACAGGCAAGCGCGGCGAATAACGCCGCCATAATCAGTTTCTTTAGATTTTGATTCATGTGAATACCTCTTTTCGTCTGTGATGTAAATATGGGTATACTCTATCTCACATCTGGATTGAAAGAAAGAGCCAATAATTAACAAATTGACCAGTCCAGTTTAGAGGATATGGAAAGGGTTATATGATGTTGGGGGCAAAACCCCTCTTCATAAATCTTCTTTGGCATATTGCACAAAAAAGAATGCCGTCACTCCAACGCGCAGAGCATTCCAATGAGCCTCTGAAAACGAAAATCGTGTTCAGCAAAGGC
>CAZFSW010000169.1:0-3408 GCA_964521655.1 uncultured Dorea sp. | reverse complement strand
TCGGGCACGCGCCTCTACCCCCTGACGATGGTGACGTCGAAGCAGCTATTGCCAATCTATGACAAGCCGATGGTCTATTACCCGATGTCCGTGCTTATGAACGCGGGCATCCGTGATATCCTCATCATCTCGACGCCGCAGGATACGCCGAGGTTCCGGGAGCTTCTGGGGAGCGGGCGGCAGTTTGGCGTGAACCTGTCCTACGAGGTGCAGCCAAGCCCGGATGGGTTGGCGCAGGCGTTCCTGATCGGGGAGAAGTTCATCGGCGGCGACACGGCGGCGATGATCCTGGGGGATAATATCTTTGCGGGGCATGGGCTTAAGAAACGCCTGAAGGCGGCGGTGAAGAACGCGCAGGAGGGCAGGGGCGCGACGGTGTTCGGCTACTATGTAGACGATCCGGAGCGGTTCGGCATCGTGGAGTTTAACCGCGAGGGAAAGGCGGTGTCTATCGAGGAAAAGCCGGCAAAGCCGAAGAGCAATTATTGCGTGACGGGGCTGTACTTCTATGACAAAAAGGTCGTAGAGTATGCAAAGAATCTGAAACCAAGCGCACGCGGCGAGCTTGAGATTACAGACTTAAACCGCATCTATCTGGAGGAGGGACGGCTGAATGTGGAGCTTCTGGGACAGGGCTTCACATGGCTTGATACGGGGACGCATGAGAGCCTGGTTGACGCTACGAATTTCGTCAAGACCATAGAGACGCACCAGCACAGGAAGATTGCGTGCCTGGAGGAGATCGCCTATCTGAACGGGTGGATTACGAAAGAGGATGTGCTGGAAGTGTATGAGGTGTTGAAAAAGAACCAGTATGGCCAGTATTTAAAGGATGTCCTGGACGGGAAGTACCAGGATGAGTTATACTAAAAACCGAAAAGGAGAAATTGCATGAATATCATTGTAACCGGAGGGGCCGGATTCATCGGGAGCAACTTTATCTTCCATATGCTGGACAAGTACCCGGATTACCGGATCGTATGCCTGGACTGCCTGACCTATGCGGGCAATCTGTCGACGCTTGCGCCCGTGATGGACAGGCCGAATTTTCGCTTTGTAAAGGAGAGCATTACGGACAGGGAAGCGGTATACCGGCTCTTTGAGGAGGAGCGCCCGGATATGGTCGTGAATTTTGCGGCGGAGAGCCATGTGGACCGTTCGATAGAGGATCCGGAGATATTCCTTGACACGAATATCAAGGGGACGGCAGTGCTTATGGACGCCTGCAGGAAATATGGGATTACACGCTATCATCAGGTCTCCACAGATGAGGTGTATGGAGATCTGCCGCTGGACCGGCCGGATCTGTTCTTTACGGAGGAGACGCCGCTGCACACAAGCAGCCCGTACAGCTCCTCGAAGGCGGCGGCGGATTTGCTGGCGCTTGCGTATTACAGAACATATGGGCTTCCGGTCACGGTCAGCAGATGTTCGAATAATTACGGGCCGTACCATTTCCCGGAGAAGCTGATTCCGCTTATGATTGCCAACGCGCTGAATGACAAGCCCCTCCCGGTATATGGGAAGGGCGAGAATGTCCGGGACTGGCTCTATGTGGAGGATCACTGCAAGGCGATCGACCTGATCATCCACAAGGGGAGAGTGGGCGAGGTCTACAATATCGGCGGGCACAACGAGATGAGGAATATCGATATCGTGAAGATGATCTGTAAGGAGCTCGGAAAACCGGAGAGTCTGATTACCTATGTCACAGACCGGAAGGGGCATGATATGCGCTATGCCATTGACCCGGCGAAAATACACAGGGAGCTGGGATGGCTTCCGGAGACGAAGTTTGCGGACGGCATACGAAAGACCATCCAGTGGTATCTGGACAATAGGGAATGGTGGGAGACGATCATTTCCGGTGAGTATCAGAATTATTATGAAAAAATGTATGCAGGCCGGTGAGGCATAAGGAGGCAGGATATGAAGGTATTAGTGACAGGCGTGGCGGGGCAGCTTGGCCACGATGTGATGAACGAGCTTGCAAAGCGGGGATATGAAGGGATTGGCAGCGACATTGCGCCGGAGTATCAGGGCGTGGCGGACGGCTCTCCAGTGACCAGGATGCCGTATGTCCCGGTGGATATCACCGATCAGGCGTGTGTAGAGCGGACGATCTCGGAGGCATCCCCGGATGTGGTTGTCCACTGCGCGGCGTGGACGGCGGTGGATCTGGCGGAGGACGAGGATAAGGTGGACAAGGTGCGCGCGATCAACGCCGGCGGCACGAGAAATATTGCCGGGGCGTGCAAGAGGCTGGACTGCAAGATGGTGTACCTGAGTACGGATTATGTGTTTGACGGGAAGGGAGAGGAGCCGTGGCAGCCGGATTGCAAGGATTATAAGCCGCTGAATGTATATGGACAGACGAAGCTGGAGGGGGAGCTTGCGGTTTCGGAGACGCTGGAAAAGTATTTTATTGTACGCATTGCGTGGGTGTTCGGGAAGAATGGCAATAATTTCATCAAGACGATGCTGAATGCCGGGAAGACCCATGATAAGCTTACGGTCGTGGATGACCAGATTGGCACGCCCACATATACGTTTGATCTGGCAAGGCTTCTGGTTGATATGATCGAGACAGAGAAGTACGGATATTACCATGCGACGAACGAGGGCGGCTATATTAGCTGGTATGAGTTTGCAAAGGAAATCTTCCGGCAGGCGGCGGAGCTTGGGCATGAGGAATACGCGGAAGGCAGGCTGGCCGTGTCGCCGGTTACGACCGCGCAGTATGGGATATCCAAGGCGGCGAGGCCCTTTAACAGCAGGCTGGACAAAGGGAAGCTTGTGGAAAATGGCTTCCGGCTCCTCCCGACCTGGCAGGACGCGCTGGCGCGGTATCTTAAGGAGATCGAGTTCTGAGCATTGACGGGAATGGATAGAAAGATATGACAAGGAGATTATGAGCGCGATGGGACAGATCAAGGTGGAGAAAAACGCGGGCGGCATCGAAGGGCTCTGTGTGATCGAGCCAGCGGTACACGGGGACGCGCGCGGGTATTTCATGGAGACGTATAATCAGCGGGATATGGAGGAAGCGGGGCTTCGCATGACCTTTGTGCAGGATAACCAGTCCAGCTCCACAAAAGGGGTCTTGCGCGGGCTGCATTTCCAGAAGGAGTTCCCGCAGGGGAAGCTGGTGCGCGTCATCAGGGGGTCGGTATTTGATGTCGCTGTGGATTTGAGGGGCGGCAGTCAGACTTACGGAAAATGGTTCGGAATCAATCTTACGGAGGAGAATAAGAAGCAGTTCTATATCCCGCAGGGTTTCGCGCATGGCTTCCTCGTGCTGAGCGATATCGCGGAGTTCTGCTATAAATGCACGGATTTCTACCATCCCGGCGACGAGGGAGGGCTTGCCTGGAACGACCCGGAGATTGGGATTGCGTGGCCAATGCT
>CAZFSW010000168.1:0-3434 GCA_964521655.1 uncultured Dorea sp. | reverse complement strand
CCGCGACCGCCTTAATAAAATCCTCACTGCTTAGGACTACCGGATCCGAATATGTCGTAATCAGCGCCAGGTCCTTCGTCATCTCCCCCGCCTCGATGGTGTCAACCGCCGCCTTTTCCAGCCGTCCGGCGAATTCTACAAGCTCCTGGTTTCCGTCCAGCTCTCCCCGCTTCCTCAATGCGCCGCTCCATGCGAAGATGGTCGCCACGGAATTAGTCGAAGTCTCCTCCCCTTTCAGATACTTATAGTAATGGCGCTGCACCGTCCCGTGAGCCGCCTCGTACTCATAATACCCCTCCGGCGAGACCAGCACAGAGGTCATCATCGCCAGAGAGCCGAAAGCGGAGGACACCATATCGCTCATCACATCCCCGTCATAGTTCTTGCACGCCCAGATGTATCCGCCCTCCGACTTCATCACACGCGCTACCGCGTCGTCAATCAGCGTATAGAAATACACGATTCCCGCCTCCTGGAACCGCTCCTTATATTCTGCGTCAAAGATTTCCTGGAAAATGTCCTTGAATGTGTGGTCATATTTCTTGGAAATCGTATCTTTCGTCGCGAACCACAGATCCTGCTTTGTATCCAGCGCATAGCTAAAGCAGCTCCTCGCAAAGCTCTCGATGGATGCGTTCAGATTGTGCATCCCCTGCGCGACGCCCGGCCCCTGGTAGTCATGCACCAGCTCCCGGATCTCCGTCCCGTCCTGTGCGGTATAGACAAGCTCCACCTTCCCCGCGCCCGGGATCTTCATCTCCGTGTTCCTGTACACGTCGCCGTAAGCGTGCCTCGCGATGGTGATCGGCTTCTTCCAGTTCTTCACGCACGGCTCAATTCCACGCACGGTAATCGGCGCACGGAACACCGTCCCGTCCAGAATGGCGCGGATCGTCCCGTTTGGGCTCTTCCACATTTCCTTCAGGTGATACTCCTCCATGCGCGCCGCATTTGGCGTGATGGTCGCGCATTTCACCGCGACCCCATACTTCTTTGTGGCGTTAGCGGCGTCCACCGTCACCTGATCGTCCGTCTCGTTCCGGTGCGTAAGCCCCAGGTCGTAATATTCCGTATTCAGCTCGATAAAGGGCTCCAGAAGCTGCTCCTTGATCATCCTCCAGAGAATCCTTGTCATCTCGTCTCCGTCCATCTCCACGATCGGAGCTGCCATCCTGATTTTCGCCATTTTTGTTATCCTCCTTATCATTTACTGGGAAAGACATCCTACTCCTCGATATGCAGGTTTGCCATCACATTCATAATATGCCGGTTCGCCGCCTTCTCCGCCAGGTCCGCATCCTTCTTCCGTATCGCCTCTAATATCTCCCGGTGCTCCTCCACCGATTTCTCCGCGCGGTCCCCAGCGCCCACGGAGCGTTTGCGCGCCATCTTCACATATTTGTGGAAATCTGAAAGCATATGCTTAAGGATCCTGCTGTCGGACGCCTCGTAAAGAATCTCGTGAAACTGCCCGTCAAGCTCCGACATCTGCCGCTCGCGCGCTCCCGACGGCTTTTGCAGATGAAATTCCGACAATAGCAGGATTTCCTCAAGCCGCGTCATCTGCTCCTCCGTGATATGTTCTGTCGCCCACCTCGCGCACAGCCCCTCCAGCATGGAACGGATTTTGTAAATGTCCTTCACGTCCTGCGCTGTGATGCCGGTCACATACGCCCCCTTGTTCGGGATGATCTTCACCAGCCCCTCCAGTTCAAGCTGGCGCAGCGCCTCCCGCACCGGCGTCCTGCTCACGCCGAGCTCCTCCCCGATCGCGGCCTCCTTAAGCTCTTCCTTCTCCTTATAAACCCCGGACAGAATATTATCCCGGAGCGTTTCAAACACCCGCCCCCGAAGCGAATGATCCTCATGTCCTTCCATGATGGCAATGTCCTCTCTGTCTCTGATATTATAGCTGCCGTCCGGCGCCGGACGCGCCCCATCTCCCAAATCCGCTTTTGAGCTTTCGGACCGTCTTCCCCTCGCAGGAGCACGCCGGGATTCCCTACCTGCGCAGTTCAACCCCAAGCTCCCCGCAAACTTTGTCGATGGCGGAAAGAAGCTCCTCGTCCGTCAGCACCGTGACCCGGCCCTCCTCGTACTGTTCATCCACCCAGTCCTTCGTCCTTTTTACAAGCTCGGAGTTTTTATCGACCTGCTCCTCCTCCGTCAGATGGAAATATGTATTCATCCAGTGGGCGATCCCCGCAAGCCCTGAGGTGTTAGACACCGCGACAAGCGGCGGGCGGTTCAGGAACTTCCCCGTGTCGAAAATGTTGTAGATTTCCTCATTTTTCAAAAGGCCGTCCGCGTGGATGCCCGCCCGCGTCACGTTGAAATTCTTCCCCACAAACGGAGTCGCGCCAGGCAGCTTATATCCGATCTCCCGCTCATAATACTCTGCAAGCTCCGTGATCACCGTGGTGTCCATACCGTCCAGCGTTCCCCGAAGCTGCGCGTACTCGAACACCATCGCTTCCAGCGGCGTGTTCCCCGTGCGCTCCCCGATGCCAAACAGGGAGCAGTTCACGCCGCACGCCCCGTAGAGCCACGCCGTCGTGGAATTGCTGACCGCCTTATAGAAATCGTTATGCCCGTGGAACTCCAGGAGCTCTCCTGGCACGCCCGCGTGTACCCGGAGCCCATAGATGATGCCCGGAATCGAGCGCGGGATCACGGCGCCCGGATAATTTACCCCGTAGCCCATCGTGTCGCACACGCGGATTTTCACGGGGATCTGGTATTCCTCCATAAGCTTCATAAGCTCCAGGCAGAACGGGATTACGAAGCCATAAATATCCGACCTCGTGATATCCTCCAGATGGCAGCGGGGGCTTATGCCTGTCTCCAGGCACTCCCGCACGATGGACAGGTAATGCTCCATGCACTCCCTTCTCGTCATCTTTAATTTATAGAAAATATGGTAGTCCGAACAGCTTACCAGGATGCCCGTCTCCTTCATGCCGATTTCCTTCACCAGCTCAAAATCCTTCTTGCTCGCCCGGATCCAGCTCGTCACCTCCGGGTACGCATAGCCGCGCTCCATGCATTTATATACCGCGTCCCTGTCCTTTTTGCTGTACAGGAAGAACTCGCACTGGCGGATTTTCCCCTGCTCACCGCCAAGCCTGTGGAAATAGTCATAGAGCGTCACGATCTGCTCTGTGCTGTACGGTGCGCGGGACTGCTGCCCGTCGCGGAACGTCGTATCCGTGATCCAGATCTCGTCCGGCATACTGTGCGGCACGATGCGGTCGTTGAACGCGATCTTCGGGATCTCGTCATAGTGGAACAGGTTGCGGAACATATTCGGCGTCTTCACATCGACAAGCGTGTACATATGCTCCTCTAGCTGCAATAAATTAGAATGCTTGTCAAGGTATACTCTTCTGTTCTCCATCTTCTCTCTCCTCGCCCAGTAAACATCATAAGCATAA
>CAZFSW010000167.1:0-3446 GCA_964521655.1 uncultured Dorea sp. | reverse complement strand
TGTCCGGCTCCGATGATATCTTTGATATTTCCGTGGTGGATTTTATCGACGTGGTACGGTGCGAGATCGGGCAGGAGGTCACGATGGAGTATAAAGAGGGCGAGGAGACGAACACGGTAATGTCGCTTACGTTTGGAGAAGGAGAAGCAACCGCAGAAGATACAGAACTTCCATAGCTCCAGCTATTTTTCATCCTTGAAGCCCTTTGCTTCTTTGCTTACTGCCCGGGCAGCGTCCGCCCTCCGGATCTTGTCGAGAGTGTCCTGTTTTACCACTTTCCTGAGCTCCTTTAGATACGGGAACGCTTTCGCCTGCTCCTGCCCATAGGTAAGCTGCAGGTCATATTCCAGCGGGAGCCAGGATTCAATCGGCGCCTCGTTGTGCTGGATGACCGCCTCCAGCTTGTCCAGCGCGTGGACAAGCTTTGCCTCCGGGGTTGCATTTTCTTCCAGCTCTTCAAAGATAGCAAGCAGTTCTTTTTCATATCCGTCCGGGAGCTTTGCCGCCACAGTGCGCAGGCTTTCCCGCTCTGCGGCGCGGTGTTCCTCAGTCTTGTTGAAGCTGGGGATATCCCCGGTCACAGCTTCCCCCAGGTCGTGGAAGAGGCACATACGGATGACCCGGTCGATGTCAAGCGCGGGAAATTCCTCCTTCACAAGCCACGCGAACATACACAGCCTGCAGGTGTGCTCCGCGACGCTTTCGTGTCTGCCAGAGGAAGTCCAGGAGTGCCGGGTGTTGCACTTTAATTTTTCCGCAATTCCCATGAAGTCCAGTAATGTCCGTATCTCCATGTGTTTATCCCTCCATGATCTTAACAAAGAACCTGCGGTTCCTGGGCCCGTCAAATTCACAGAAATATACATCCTGCCAGATTCCAAGAAGCAGCTCCCCGTCCGAGATGATCAATGTCTGGGAGGCCCCGAAGCAGCTTGTCTTGATATGGGCGTGCGAATTTCCCTCCGCATGGCGGTAGCGGGAATGGTTGGTGGGAAATGTCTCCTCCATCTCCATCAGGATATCGTGTACCACGTCCGGGTCAGCGTTTTCATTGATGGTGAGGCCCGCCGTGGTATGGGGAGAGAACACAACGGCAATCCCGTTCTCCACTCCGCTTTTTGTCAGGTCGTCCCGTATGATACTGGTGACCTTTGTCATCTGCTGCGCGCCCTTGGTCGGTATGTGGTGTTCGTATAAATGCATGGTTTTCCTCCTCCTACTTTTCCAGATATTCCATCAGCCCGTCATATTGCCGCTTCATCAGGCAGTAGCCGTGCTCGTAGAAATTCATCAGCATATTGTAATCCTTCTCCAGCCTTGATACCGTGGGGATCAGCGGGCGGAGGACGTAGATTTTTCCTTCTTTTTCCAAACGTTCAAGCATATCCATCTGGCGGTTATACCTTAAATTGCGCAGAAGCGCTGTGCGCACAAGCTCCGGATAAGACTTGTAGGCTTTCCTGTACATTTTCGCCGTACCCTTCGAGATGGGCTTTTTGCGGTAGCCGGGGTTCCTTGTGAGGATGACGACGATTTTTTTATTCCCTTTGCCAGCCGCCCTCCTGATGGGGACGGAGTCCGCAAGCCCGCCGTCCAGATATGGGGTATCGTCTACATTTACAATAGGGGAGATGAGAGGCATACTGCTCGAAGCGCGGCACAGCTTCATAAGCCGCTTTCGGTCGCTCCTTTCCGTCAGGTAGTCCGCTTTCCCGGTCAGGCAGTTCGTTGCCACGATCTCACATTCCATCTCCGAGGCGAAAAAGGCATCATAGTCGAATGGTATCAGCTCATTTGGATATTTGTCAAATACCATATCCATGTCCAAAAGGCTTTTTTCCCTGATGAATTTTGTAAATCCATAGTAGTAATCGTACTTTTTATCCTTATGGATGATGCAGTCCCGTGTCCTGCCAATCTGCCGGGAGACATAGTCCACGCCATTGCAGGAGCCCATCGACACACCGATGACACAGGAGAGGTACACATCTCTTTCCATGAGGTAATCTAGCGCGCCGGAAGTAAAGACGCCCCTTGTCGCACCGCCCTCCAGCACTAAGGTTGCTTCTATCATATATCATTTCGTCCCCTTTCTGAAATATTTGGCACAATGTCAGTATATCATAAAAATCAGGCTCGTGAAAGACCTCGCTAAGTGTTGTTTGGTAAGAAGCCGCTTTCACACATTTTCTTCTGGCGAATATATTGTAGCATTAGGTTACTGCGAAAAATAGTAACTGGCATTAAAAATTCAAGGAGGATTATGCATGAAAAAGCGTTTGCTGGCCCTGTGCCTGACGGCGGCGCTGGCAGTGTCACTGTCTGCCTGCGCGCAGAAAGGAGATACCGGCGCGGCGGGGGAATCATCTGAGCATGCGGTAGGGGAAGTGCTTCCGGAGATGAAGAAAGTGGTGCTGAACGAGGTCGCCCATTCTATTTTCTACGCGCCGCTGTATGTGGCGGTGGAAGAGGGATATTTTGCGGAGGAAGGGATTGACCTGGAGCTTATGACGGGTTTTGGGGCCGACAAGACCATGACCGCTGTGCTGTCCGGCAGCGCGGATATTGGGTTTATGGGCTCTGAGGCATCCATCTATACTTATAACGGGGGTGCGAAGGATTATGTCGTGAATTTTGCGCAGCTTACGCAGCGGGCGGGAAATTTCCTTGTGGCCCGCGAGGAGATGCCGGACTTTACCTGGGATGACCTGAAAGGGAAAGATGTGCTTGGCGGTCGAAAGGGAGGCATGCCGCAGATGGTGTTTGAGTACATTTTAAAGAAAAATGACATCGATCCTGCGGGAGACGTAAATATCGACCAGAGCATTGATTTCGGCTCAACCGCCGCCGCATTCGCGGAGGGGCAGGGAGATTTCACCGTTGAATTTGAGCCGGGCGCGACAAGTCTGGAAAAGGAAGGAAAGGGCTATGTCGTCGCCTCGCTTGGAACAGACAGCGGCTATGTCCCATACACGGCATTCTCCGCGAAACAGAGTTATATAGAGGAAAATCCGGAGGTTATCCAGGGCTTTACAGACGCGCTGCAAAAAGGTATGGATTATGTGCAGTCGCACACGCCGGAAGAGATTGCCGGGGTCATCGCGCCGCAGTTCAAAGAGACCGACCTGGAGACGGCTACGGCAATCGTAGCGCGTTACTATGACCAGGATACATGGAAAGCAGACTTAATCTTTGAAGAGGAAAGCTTTGAGCTGCTCCAGGATATTCTGGAGGAGGCGGGAGAACTGGCAGAACGCGCGCCGTATAAGGATCTGGTGATTACGGAATATGCTAAAAAATCATCAAGATAAATATTGCATACGGGCAAAATTTAAAAAAGCCGGAACAGAGTTTCTATCTGCTCCGGCTTTTAGAAACCAGGCCATATCCTTAATGTTTTCCGCGTGCTTTCCTCGGTGCGACATGGATCGCTCCGCCCTCCAGCT
>CAZFSW010000166.1:0-3447 GCA_964521655.1 uncultured Dorea sp. | reverse complement strand
TAAAAATTCATATATTCTTAATATCATTTTCCCCCATTTTATTGTACAATAGTAAAACATAACTGATACGGTATGCGAATTTGATACTGTTTACAAGGATTATAGAAAAATTGGGCAGACAGGGGAGCAATATATGGGAGGGCCTACGCTGGCAAGTCCGGGCGAGACGATCAGAATCTTACAGAAATATCATTTTACCTTCCAGAAGAGGCTGGGGCAGAATTTCCTGATTGACGCCCGCGTGCTGGATAAGATCATCCGCGCTGCGGGCATCACGAAGGAGGACGCGGTACTGGAGATCGGACCGGGGATCGGGACGATGACGCAGTATCTCGCGGAAGCGGCGAGGCAGGTGATCGCCGTGGAGCTTGACGCGCAGCTTCTTCCAATCCTCGCCGACACGCTGGGCGGGTACGGCAATGTGCAGGTGATCCACGGGGACGCGCTCAAGCTCGATATCCGGGAACTTTCGCAGAAAGAATATGCGGGGCGTCCGTTTAAGGTCGTGGCAAATCTCCCCTATTACATCACGACCCCCATCATCATGGGGATATTCGAGTCCCACGCGCCGGTGGAGAGCATGACGGTCATGGTGCAGAAGGAGGTCGCGCAGCGGATGCAGGCGGGGCCGGGGAGCAAGGATTACGGCGCGCTCTCCCTTGCGGTACAGTATTACGCGAAGCCGTATCTCGCGGCGAACGTCCCGCCTAACTGCTTCATTCCAAGACCTGGCGTGGGCTCGGCGGTCGTTTGTCTTACGAGGCGTGAAGAGCCTCCCGTGAAGGCAGAGGACGAAGGGCTTTTATTCGACATCATAAGGGCGTCTTTTAACCAGCGCAGGAAGACGCTTGTGAACGCGCTGAATAATTCGGATCAGATTCCATTGCCAAAGGAGGTGATTGCGGATGCGATACAGCAGCTTGGCAAAGGGGAAGGAGTACGGGGAGAGGCCCTGACTCTGGAAGAATTTGCAAGATTAAGCATTTATATCGGGGAGAGGATGTGACGACGTCTTTCCCGGCGGCACACGGAAACCTAACGACAGGGCAGAAAGGATGATGAGAATGCCAAACACCGTAGAAAGGGCGCTATTTGAGGTTACGCCACAGATCCAGCATTTCGCGGATATGTGCGAGAAGAATAATGAGATTGACAAGGAGCTGTATGCAAAATATGAGGTGAAAAGGGGCCTGCGCGACGTGAACGGCAAGGGCGTGCTTGCTGGGCTTACCAATATTTCCGACGTATGCGCGACCAAATTTGTGAATGGAAAGGAAGTCCCCTGCGAGGGGAATCTTTATTACCGGGGCTATAATATCAAGGATCTCGTGAAGGGATTTCTGAAAGAGAAGAACTATGGATTCGAGGAGATCGCTTATCTTCTGCTCTTTGGCGAGCTGCCGGACGCGAAAGAGCTGAAGATGTTCCATGAAGTCCTTGTGGAGCGGCGCACGCTTCCCCCGACCTTTGTGCGGGACGTCATCATGAAAGCGCCCAGTGCGGACATGATGAACAGCCTGTCGCGTTCCATCTTAAGCCTGTACACCTATGACGACAAGGCGGATGACACCTCGATCCCGAATGTGCTGCGCCAGTGCCTGAACCTCATCAGCCAGTTTCCGATGCTGATGGTGTACAGCTACCACGCTTACAATTACCGCATGGGGGAGGATTTGTTTATCTACGCGCCGTCTCCGGAGCTTTCCACGGCGGAAAATATACTGCTGATGCTGCGGGAGAATAAAAAATATACGAAGCTGGAGGCGAAGATTCTCGATATGGCGCTCGTCCTGCACATGGATCACGGCGGCGGCAATAACTCTACCTTTACCACGCATGTGGTCACGTCCTCCGGCACCGATACATACTCGACCATCGCGGCGGCTATGGCGTCGCTTAAGGGCCCGAAGCACGGCGGGGCAAATATTAAAGTGACCCATATGTTTGAGGATATGAAGAAAGTAGTTACGGACTGGGAGGACGAGGATGAGGTAAGGGCTTACCTATATGACCTGCTGGATAAGAAAGCATTTGACAGGAAAGGACTCATCTACGGCATGGGGCACGCGATCTATTCCGTGTCAGACCCGAGGGCGGACATTTTCAAAAGGTTTGTCAAGCAGCTTGCGAGAGAGAAGGGCCGGGAGAAGGAATACGCGCTGTATGAGATGGTGGAGCGCCTGGCGCCGGAGGTGATCGGCGAGCGGCGCAGGATTTACAAGGGAGTCAATGCCAATGTGGATTTCTACAGCGGGCTGGTGTATAATATGCTTGACCTTCCTTCCGCGCTTTACACGCCGATTTTCGCGACCGCGCGTATCGTGGGCTGGAGCGCGCACCGGCTGGAGGAGCTTAAGAATGTAGACAAGATTATCCGCCCCGCCTACAAGCCGCTTGCGCCATACCGGAAGTATGTGCCATTGCAGGAACGGTAGGCCGGCGCGAAGGGTTTGGACAAAGATAAGAAACAGGCAGGCAAAGATAAGGGCTTGGCAGAGATACAGACAGGAGGAGACGCGAATGAAGAGAGAATTTTGTTATCCGTCGAGGGACGGGGTGACGGACATCCACGCGGTCGAGTGGATTCCTGAAGGAGAGATCAAGGCTGTACTTCAGATATGCCACGGGATGGTCGAGCATATCGGGCGTTATGCTGACTTTGCCGAGTATCTGAATGAGCGCGGCATCTGCGTGGTCGGGAACGACCATCTGGGGCATGGGAAATCCGTGCAGAGCGAGGAGTATTACGGGTTTTTCCATGAGAAAAAGGGCAATCAGTATGTGATCGGCGATATCCACAAGCTGCGGGGGATTATCAGCAGGAAATATCCGAGCGCGCCGTATTTCATGCTCGGACACAGCATGGGCTCATTTCTTTTGAGACAATATCTGACGATGTACGCGGGCGGGCTTCAGGGTGCGATTATCATGGGGACCGGCTGCCACGGGATGGCGGAGATCAGGCTTGGGCAGCTATTGTGCAGGGTGATTGCCCTGTTCAAGGGCTGGAAATACAGAAGCGAGTTCATCAATAAGCTGGGCGTTGGGGGCTATAACAAGAGATTCGAGGGGGAGACGGACGGCTCCAACTGGCTTTCCGCGAACCCGGAAAATGCGAAGCGGTACGGCGAAGACCCGCTCTGCGGGTTCACATTCACTGTGAACGGGTATTATCAGATGTTTGAGGGCATGAAGGTGCTTGCGAAGAAAGAAAGCATTAAACGTGTGCCGACGGACCTGCCCGTCTTCTTCGTGTCAGGCTCGGACGACCCGGTAGGCGATTACGGCAAGGCGGTCCATAAGGTGTACTGCAAATATCTGGCGGCAGGCGTGCGGGATGTGCAGCTTAAGCTGTATAAGGGCGACCGGCATGAGATCCTCAACGAGACGGACAGGCAGAAGGTGTACGCGGATCTGTATACCTGGATCTCTAATCGGATGTAGCAG
>CAZFSW010000165.1:0-3450 GCA_964521655.1 uncultured Dorea sp. | reverse complement strand
AAAGAAAGAAGAGGCTTCTTCCGAAGAAGCCCCGGCGGATGGGAAAAAAGCAAAGGATAAGTAACAGGACGGAAAACAATTTTGCGAAATTTCTTGATTTTCGCGAGGATCCATGTTATAGTATCCTTTGGTTGCATAAGGAAGCTGGCAGAAGAGTGGACGGAAGTTCACTCTTCTTTGTCAGTCAGGGACGGTTAAGAAAGGAAGCGGCGTATTGTCTAAAAAAGAGAGTTATGAGAAAAAGACGGAAAAGCTTCTCATCCCCATTGTGGAGGAATACGGTTTTGAGCTGGTGGATGTGGAGTATGTAAAGGAGGGCGGCACGTGGTATCTGCGCGCTTACATCGACAAGCCGGGCGGCATCAGCATTGATGACTGTGAGGCTGTGAGCAGGAGGCTGTCGGATCGTTTGGATGAGGAGGATTATATCGAAGATTCCTATATCATGGAGGTGAGTTCCCCGGGACTTGGGAGGCCGCTGAAAAAAGAGAAGGATTTTAAGCAAAGCCTCGGCGAGAAAGTGGAGGTCAGGACATACCGCGCGGTGGAGAAGCAGAAGGAATTTACGGGGATCCTCCGGGAGTATGACGCCGGGTCCGGTTCCGTGACCGTGGAGCTTGCGGACGGGGAGTTAAAAAAATTTGGAAAAGGCGATATTGCGCTGATCCGCCTTGCATTTGATTTTTAGACAGGAGGAAAAGAAAAAAACATGAACACAGAGTTATTGGAAGCGTTGAATATATTGGAAAAGGAGAAGGATATCAGCAAGGAAACCCTTCTTGACGCGATTGAAAATTCGCTGCTGAGCGCCTGCAAGAACCATTTCGGCAAGGCGGACAACGTGAAGGTCATCATGGACAGGGAGACCTGCGACTACAGCCTCTACGCGGAAAAGACGGTCGTGGAGGAGGTGGAGGATCCTGTAGAGCAGATCAGCCTCGATGCGGCAAGAGAGATAGACGGGAAATATGAGCTTGGCGATATTGTGCAGATTCCGATCGAATCCAAGTCCTTCGGGCGGATTGCCACCCAGAACGCAAAAAATCTGATTTTACAGAAAATCCGCGAGGAGGAGCGCAAGGTCATATTTGACCAGTATTTTGAGAAAGAGAAGGATATTGTGACCGGTATCGTGCAGCGGTATGTGGGGAGGAATATCAGTATCAATCTGGGCAAGGCGGACACCCTGCTCACGGAGAACGAACAGGTCAGGGGCGAGAGGTTCCGGCCGACGGAGAGGATCAAGCTCTATGTGGTGGAAGTGAAGAACACGACGAAGGGCCCGAAGATCGTGGTGTCCCGCAGCCATCCGGAGCTTGTGAAGCGTCTTTTTGAGGCGGAGGTGACGGAAGTCCGGGACGGCATCGTCGAGATTAAGAGCATCGCGAGAGAGGCGGGCAGCAGGACGAAGATCGCGGTGTGGTCCAATGACCCGGACGTAGACCCGGTGGGGGCGTGCGTCGGCATGAACGGGACTCGGGTAAACGCGGTTGTAAATGAGCTTCGGGGCGAGAAGATTGACATTATCAACTGGAGCGATAACCCGGCAATCCTGATTGAGAACGCGTTAAGCCCTGCGAAGGTCATCTCTGTCATGGCCGACCCGGACGAGAAGATGGCGGAAGTAATCGTACCAGATTACCAGCTGTCGCTGGCGATTGGGAAAGAGGGCCAGAACGCGCGGCTTGCCGCACGGCTGACCGGGTATAAGATCGACATCAAGAATGAGACGCAGGCAATCGCGTCCGGGGATCTGCCTGAGAATTATATGGAGCTTAGCGAGGGCGTGTTTGAGCAGGAAATGTATGAGGACGGCTACGGAGAGTATGAGGACGAGTACGGGGAACAGGACGGTTACGGGCAGGAAGAAGAGTACACGCAAGATGACGGCCCCGGACAGGAAGACGGGTACGGGGAACAGGACGGTTACGGGCAGGAAGAAGAGTACATGGAAGAGGACGGCAGCGGAGATCAGCTTACAGAGACAGAGGAACAGGTGAGCATTTGAGCGGGAAAAGAAAAGCGCCCATGCGCCAGTGCGTGGGCTGCCGGGAAATGAAAAACAAAAAAGAAATGATACGTGTCATCCGCACAAAGGAGCAGGAATTTCTTCTGGATGCGACAGGAAAGAAGAACGGGCGCGGCGCTTACCTCTGCCCTGACCGGGACTGCCTGCAGAAAGCGATTAGGAATAAAGGCCTGGAGCGTTCTTTTAAGCAGGTGATCCCGGGGGAGGTGTACGAGGCGCTGGAAAAGGAGATGGAAAGACTGTGAGACAGGAAAAAGCGATGAGCCTGCTCGGCATTGCGGCGAAAGCGGGGCGGGTTGCGGGCGGCGGCTTTTTGGCCGAACAGGAAGTAAAGCGGGGCAGGGCCGCGCTGGTGATCGTTGCTGAGGATGCGTCGGAGAACACGAAGAAGAAATTCCGCAATCTGTGTGGTTTTTATAAAGTCCCGATCTGTTTTTACCAGGATAAGGACAGCCTGGGACACGCGGTAGGAAAAGAAGCCCGGGCGTCGCTCGCCGTGCTGGATAAGGGGCTTGGGGGGAAAATCGAGAAGTTAATCAGGGAAGCGAAAGAGTAATGAGGCTGTATAGAGGAGGCAGTGCGTATGTCAAAGATCAAAATATATGAGTTAGCAAAGGAGCTGGGGAAGACCAGTAAGGAAGTGATGGAGTACCTTGCGGAGGAAAAGATAGAAGTGAAGAGCCATATGAGCTCCGTGGAGGAGGAACAGGCGGGCCTTGTAAGGGATTTTTTTAAGAAAAAGGAAAAGCCGTCTGAGAAGCCGGAGAAAAAGCCGGTGGAAAAAAAGCCGACAGAGAAGCCGGCGGGGGCGTCTGCGGAGAAACCTGCGGAAGCTCCGAAGAAAAAGAATATCGTCCACGTATTCCGCCCGCAGAACACCCAGAGCGGCGCAAGGCAGGGCAGACGCCAGGGAGGAAAGCCCACGCAGCAGATGGGCCGCCCGATGCAGGTAAATAACGGCCGGCCGTCCAAAGCGATGATGGAGGCGCGCGCGCAGGAGGAAAGGCGGCGTCTCGCCGCAAGGCAGATGGCGGCAAGAAGGGCGGAGAAGCCTGTCACGGAGCAGCCATTGAGAGAAAAACCCGCCGAGCCGGAGAAGGGCGCAAGGCGACAGGAGGAGAGGCGGGAAGCTATAGCCCGCCCGCAGCAGGAAGACAAAAGGGAAGCTTTAGGACGCCCGCAGCAGGGGGAGAGAAGGGAAGCTTCCACATATGCGCAGGACGAGAGACGGGAGGTTTCTGCCCGCCGTCAGGGAGAGCGCGCAGATAGAAGAGACGAGAGAACCGGCGCAAGGCAGGGCGGCAGAAACCGTTTCCAGGGAGAGCGCACAGAGCGAAGGGAGCGTTCTTTTGGCGCAGGACGGGAGAGAGACAGCCGGGGAGGAGACCGTCTGTTTGACACTTTTGGCGGAAGAAGAGACG
>CAZFSW010000164.1:0-3483 GCA_964521655.1 uncultured Dorea sp. | reverse complement strand
AGGCGGAGACATTTTCTGAACAGGTGCAGGCGAAGCTTGACAGCATGACGCTGGAGCAGAAGATTGCGCAGATGTTTTTCGTGACCCCGGAGACGCTTGCCGGGGTAGACCTGGTAGAGCAGGCTGGGGATACGTCGAGAGCCGCGTACCAGGCGTACCCGGTAGGCGGGCTTGTCTTCGGGGAGGCGAATTTTTTGGAGCAGGAGCAGACAGTGCAGCTCTTGCAGGGTTTTCAGGGTTTTAGCAATGAAACTGCCGGGGTGAAGCTCTTTGCTGCCGTCACCGAGGAGGGCGGCGAGGGAGGCTCTGTCCTGGCCTCCAAAGGCTTCTACGATGCGCAGCCCTCACAGGCGGCGCTGGGCGAGTCGGGAGACGCGGCGCAGGCACAGGCGGCGGCCGGAGCGATTGCGGCTGGCTTAAGCGCGGCGGGGCTCAACCTGAACCTTGCCCCGGTCGCGGATGTGGCGGCTGGGAAGGACGGCAACTATGACGCGCGCACCTTCGGGAGCAGCGCAGATACAGTGGCAGACATGGTAAAAAGTGAAGTGGAGGCATATCAGGGCGCAGGAGTGTCCTGCGCATTAAAATATTTTCCCGGCTTAAGCTACGCCGAGGGCGGCTCAGACACGGCGCTGCCGTCGGATGCCCGGACGCTTGAGGAGATGGAAGAGGGCAGCTTTAAGGCATACCAGGCCGGGATCAGCGCGGGCGCGGACGTCATCATCGTGGGCGACATCACGGCGCAGGCCGTGACCGGCGACGCACAGACCCCCTGCTGCCTGTCGGCGGCGGCAGCAAAACTCCTCCGTGAGGATATGGGGTACAAAGGGCTGCTGATGACTGACCGGCTGGACGACGCGCGGGTCGTGGCAGAGTACGGCGCGCAGGGCGCGGCAATCGAGGCGGTGAAAGCGGGGATGGACATCCTGTACTGCCCGGCGGACTTTGCAGCTACGTATCAGGCGGTGGTGGACGCAGTAAACGCTGGGGAAGTGGATGCGACGCTGGTGGACAACGCCGCAGGGCGGATCCTGACGGTGAAGATGGAAGGATAGAAAGATACGGATTGATTATATTTTTTTTTGGGGGGGGGCAGGGCGATGTACAGGAAAAAAGAGGGCGGATGGGTCAAGCATCTGGATTTCATCATACTGGACTTAGTGTGCGTGGAGCTTGCGTACACTTTTGCCTACCTGTGCAGACATGGGTTCGTGCAGCACTTTTTTTGGAATACGGTGTACAGCCAGATGGCGCTCCTGCTGGGCACAGCTGACATCTGTGTCGCGTTCTTCACGGACAGCTACCACGGGATCCTGCGGCGCGGGTACCTTGTAGAGTTCCAGAGCATCCTGAAGCATAACACCTATATCCTCGTTATCCTGCTGGTATACCTGTTCTTTGCAAAGCGGAGCGCCACGTATTCCCGCACCGTGCTTTTCCTGATGTGGGCATTCGCCTGTGCTATCATGATGCTGGTGAGAAGCCTGTGGAAATATTTCCTGCGTGAAAGCAAGAAAAGCAGCCAGAAGCTCCTCCTCATCACGGAAAGCGTGTTTGCGGAAACGCTTGTCAGGGAATTCCGGGGGGAGGCGTATATGGAGTATGAGCTTGTGGGCGTCGCCGTCACGGACAGGGATATGCGGGGGCAGGAGATTGCCGGGGCCACGGTCGTGGCGTGCCGGGAGGATTTTTCCGTGTACATAAAAGAGCATGTGGTGGATCAGGTGTTCTTAAGCGTGCCGGAGGGCGAGCCTGAGCTCGAAAAATGGGTGAACCAGCTGATCGACATGGGCCTGGCCGTGCATGTGAGCCTTGCGCGGTTCACGGCGCAGATGGCGCACGCAAGCGTGGAGGAATTCGGTGGGCATGTCGTGCTTTCTGCGGGGATGAAGTCGGTGACTTACGGGGAGATGCTGCTGAAGCGCGTTATGGACATCTGCGGCGCGCTGGTGGGGCTGGCGCTGACGGGGGTGATTTTTGTCATTTTTGCGCCTATTATCTACATCCAGTCGCCGGGGCGCATCTTTTTCGTGCAGGAGCGCGTGGGGAAGAACGGGAGGATATTCAAGATCTACAAGTTCCGCTCTATGTACCCGGATGCGGAGAAGAGGAAAGAGGAGCTCATAGGGCGCAACAAGATGAAAGGGCAGATGTTCAAGATTGACGATGACCCGCGCATCATTCCTGTCGGGCGCTTCATGCGGCGGATGAGCCTGGACGAGTTCCCGCAGTTTTTGAACGTCCTGAAAGGAGAGATGAGCCTGGTAGGGACGCGGCCGCCGACGGTGGAGGAGTACCGCCAGTATGGGCTGGAACATAAAAAGCGGCTGGCGGCAAAGCCGGGGATCACGGGGATGTGGCAGACGAGCGGAAGGAGCAAGATCGTGGACTTTGATGAGGTGGTGGCGCTGGACGCGAGGTACATCAGCGAGTGGAGCCTGTGGCTGGACGTGAAGCTGCTGTGCAAGACGGTAATACTCGTGGCAGAAGGAAACGGGGCTGTGTGAACTATTGTAACAGTGATCACCCTATTTTGCAGATTTCCCTATTTTGCTTTCCCCTTGTTTTTTTGCAGGCTCTATGATAGACTGTAAAACAGGATTAAGTAAGCGTGTGGATGTTTTAGAAGGGCGGTGCTTTGAATGACGGCATTAAAGATGGAACTGGAAAGCTTGACAGATGGCTTATCTGATGAAGCAATGAGGCTTGTTATTGGAATTGTACGCCAGCTGGTGCTTCCCCTTGACCATAAGGAAATTCGGTTTCAGCAGGCAGCTGCAGATACCGAAGGGCGTAAGTCGGAGAAGATAGAGGCGTTCCACAGGCTGGTGGCATCGGCAGGGGGATTTCCGGCAGACTTTGATCCTGACAGAGAGTTGGCAGAGGCGAGGGAAGCAAAATATGGTAGTATTGATTGACACAAATGTACTGATAGACCTTGTAAGCAAGCGTGAAGCCTTTTTTGAAGCGGCGAAAGATGCTGTGGGGTTCTGTGCTTGTGGCAAGGCCGAAGGTTACGTGGCTTTTCATTCGCTACCGGATATGTGGTATATTTTGCGTAAGAAAGGAGATGCTGAAAGGCGTCGGCAGCTATTAGACATCTGCGAGGTCCTCACAGTGGCTGGCACGACCCACGATGAAGTGGTGAAAGCGATAAAGTCATCTGATTTCAAGGACTTCGAGGATTGCTTACAGGATAGATGCGCAGCCAGCATCGGGGCCGGATATATTGTCACACGGAACGTAAAAGATTTCGGGCAGTCTGAGATAAAAGCAATCACGCCGACAGAATTCTGCACAATAATGCGGGCAAGAGAGACAGAATAATTATTTTCGGGTAAAAGAATTGATTATAGCCGGGATAAACTGAGAAGAAAGATCCCTCAAATGTTAAGTATGCGATTGTCGCAGCTTGATGTTTGGGGGATTTTTCGTACCCAGTTATCTCTGTATGTGGAGGACTACCGAGGGGTGGACGCACAG
>CAZFSW010000163.1:0-3483 GCA_964521655.1 uncultured Dorea sp. | reverse complement strand
ATTACATTCATATCGTCACATCCCCATCAAAGCAATCAGGCAAAGTATCGCCGTCGCAATAGAAAACACCGCCACTACCCGCGTCTCCGACCATCCGCACAGTTCAAAATGATGGTGGATCGGCGCCATCTTAAAGATCCGCTTCCCGCCCGTCTTTTTAAAATACGCCACCTGGATGATCACCGACAGCACCTCCACCAGATAAACCAGCCCCACGATCAATATGAAAATCGGCATCTGCAGCATATACGCCGTAGACGCGACAAAACCGCCGAGCGCCAGAGAACCCGTATCCCCCATGAACACACTCGCCGGATATACGTTGAACAAAAGAAAGCCGAGCAGCGCCCCCACGACCGCGCAGGTGATCGGTTCAATTCCGCTCTTCGTGCCGATTGCCACCACGGTAAAGAACGTAGCGACAAGCACGGTCACGCTGGAGGCAAGCCCGTCAAGGCCGTCCGTAAAGTTCGTGCCGTTCACCGTCCCGATCACCGCGAAGAACAGAAGCGGGAGCGCAAGCCACCCGATATCCAGGTATTTGCCGCCCGAAAACGGAATCAGCATCGCAAGCGGCACGTCGGTGAAGTTCACAAGATAATAGGCGAACACCGCCGTCACCACGATCTGGAGCGCCATCTTCTGCTTCGGGTACAGGCCGTCCGGGCGCTTCATCACCACCTTGAGGAAATCGTCGAGGAACCCGATCAGACCGAAGCCGAGCGTGGCAAAAAGAATCGGGATGATCTGTGGATAATCCCGGATATAAAATACCGACGTCACTACGACGCTAAGTAAGATGATCACGCCGCCCATCGTCGGCGTCCCCGCTTTCTTCAGATGTGCCTTGACGCCATCCTCCCTCTCGGTCTGCCCCATCTTCAGCTTTCTCAACACCGGGATGATCACCGGCCCCATGACAACGCTTAACACGAACGCGGCCAACACCGGCGTAAACACTGTATAATCCATAGCCCACCTCAACTGATTCTTTTGTTAGCTTTCCTCTAACCGAACATAGTATACTTCATTTATGAATCTTTTTCAATGCCAAGATACGGGAAGATATTTTCGAAAATATTTCCGATCACCGGGGCCGCGATGGTTCCGCCGTAGTACACGCCCTGCGGGTTATAGATGACGCACATCCCCAGG
Organism: uncultured Dorea sp.; assembly: GCA_964521655.1. Classification (GTDB taxonomy): domain Bacteria; phylum Bacillota; class Clostridia; order Lachnospirales; family Lachnospiraceae; genus CAPEBR01. The sequence goes on along the minus strand of CAZFSW010000163.1, from coordinate 2,328 downwards.
ATCTGCGGGTCGTCTGCCGGGGCAAACCCGATGAAAGAGGCAATGTACTTGTTGGCGCTTCTGGGAAGCGTCTGCGAGGTCGCCGTCTTCCCGCCGATATGATAGCCCTCCACATAAGCATTTTTCCCGGTTCCCTCCGACACGACGCTCTCCAAAAGCATCTGCATCGTCTCCGATGTCTCCTCCGAGACCACGCGCTTTCCGGAGCCATAGGTAAATTCCTTTACCTCCTCCCCTTCTGCGTCCAGCACGCGCACGCCAAAATGCGGCGTCACACGCTTCCCTCCATTGACGAGGGAGCTGACTGTAGCCGCCATCTGGATGGGCGTGATCTGGAAGGACTGCCCGAAGCTCATGGTCGCGAGCTCCACCTGCCCGATATTTTCCTCCTTGTGCATGATCGTCCCGGCCTCGCCCGGCAGGTCTACGCCGGTCATCCCCATAAGCCCGAACTGGTCAAAATAATCGCAGAACCGCTCCACGCCGAGCCGAAGCCCTATCTCGATAAACACCGGGTTGCAGGAGTTCTGGATCCCTTCCACAAATGTCTCCGCCCCGTGCCCTCCGACCTTGTGACAGCGGATTTTCCGGTCCTCCACGATGCGGTAGCCCGGACAGCTAAAGCTGTCCGTCAGCTTCACGACCCCCTCCTCCAGACAGGCGGAGGCGGTAATAATCTTAAATGTCGAGCCCGGCTCGTAAGTGTCGTTGATGCAGCCGTTCCTCCACATCTGGTTTAGTGCGTCCTGCTTTTCCTCCTCCGAAAGCCCCTCTATGTCCACTCCCGTATTCAGGGTAAACGGATCATTCAGGTCAAACTCCGGCACATTTACCATCGCGAGGATTTCCCCGTCCTGTGGATCCATAAGGAGGATGGCCACCTTATCCGCCTGCTTCTCCTCCATGACCTTCTCCGCCATCTGTTGCGCGTACATCTGGATATTGTAGTCAAGACTGATCTGAAGCGTCTCCCCCGCCACGGGCTCGATCCGGTCCTCCGCCACGCCGTCGAGCTCCACACCCCTCGCGTCCGTCGTCGTGAGGATGGCGCCGTTCTCACCCTTCAGATATTCCTCATATTTTACCTCCAGCCCGATGATCCCCTGATTGTCCCCTCCGGTGAAGCCAAGCACCTTCGAGGCAAGCTCATGATAGGGATAGAAGCGTTTAAAATCCTCATCCACCTTCACGCCGTCCAGCTCCAGCTCGCGGATCGCATCTCCCGTCTCCTTCTCCACGTTGGTCTTGATCCGCTCCATCGAGGAGACCTTTTCCACCTTTTCCCGGACCTGCGCCTCGTCAAGCCCAAGCTCCGAGGACAGGGCGCGGATGACCGCCTCCGGGTCAGTGACCTGGCTGTGGATGACCGAGATAGTACACACCGTCTTGTTGGTGGCAAGCACCGTCCCATTTGCGTCTATGATCTCCCCGCGCGCCGCCTTGATCTCCCGCTCCCGCTCGTGCAGGTCCTCCGCTTTCTTCTGATAATACTTTGCATCAAAGACCATCAGATAGACGAGGCGTCCCGCCAGTCCGAGGATGATCACAGTAGCGCAGACAAACACCACCAGCATTTTTTTCTTATTATATGTTTTATTCTTCACTAAAATCAAACCCCCGAAAAAGCTGTTTGTATAACTTATTATTGCTTTGCCGGGGTTATTCTATGAATTCCATCTGTGCGGCCTTTCGGTCCTTTGCCTGCCGCACAGGTGGAAAGACTGCGCCTGGAAAGGTGCGTGGATTTTCAGCAAAATAACGAAAATCTTCCTGAAATTCCCGCAATATTTAGATGTTTAGCAGAAAATACAGAATATCTCCAATAAACCTATTGACATAGTAGGCAAATGAAGCTATAATAGACGAAAGTTTGAGCAGACCATCAGAAAGGAGGCGTAAATGATGACGGAGTTTGTTGTCAGCAGATTCCATATCGTCATGTGTTGTCGAATGCTAAACTCCCGGGCATATGATATGGCTGGGGTGCAGTCGTGCCTGTTTGCGCCTCGATACGATACATAGCTTTCCTCTTTTGTATATCGTTTGCCATTTGTCCGGGAGCTTTTAGGGATTTTCAAGAGCTTCCGGTTTTTTATTTGTCTGAACCGGAACAGCTGCATATTGTGCGGGATTTTTGCGAGAACCAGACGGGGATCAACACGCCTGTCGCGTACGGAGGCTTTCTAATGGACAGAGAACAGGTAAAAAAACGCCTTTACGAAAAATACATTCTTCCTACAGAGCAGGAGCGCAGCTTCTATGTAGGGGTAGAAATAGAGATGCCGATCGTCAATCTTTCGGGACAGGCGGTAGATTTTCATGTAGTGT
>CAZFSW010000162.1:0-3523 GCA_964521655.1 uncultured Dorea sp. | reverse complement strand
GCGGACTGTACGGCTATCATTGAAGAGGTAAGGAAATTATCGGATTCCGGGATCCCGATTTTTGCGATCTGCCTGGGGCATCAGCTTATGGCGCTTGCGCATGGGGCGCACACCTACAAGCTGAAATACGGGCACAGGGGCGGCAACCATCCGGTGAGGGATCTGCGGGACGGGCGCGTCTATATTTCCTCGCAGAACCACGGCTATGCGGTAGATTACGGCACGATGGAGCCGGGGATCGCAAAGGAAGCATTTGTCAATGTCAACGACGGGACAAACGAGGGCCTCTCCTATGTGGAGAAAAACATTTTCACCGTACAGTTCCACCCGGAGGCGTGCCCGGGGCCGCAGGATTCGGGTTACCTGTTCGACCGATTTCTGGAAATGATGATTACAGTGTCAAAAGGCCAATCCACACATCATCCCCTTTGGCATTTTAACGATGCAGAGAAAGGAGCGAAATAATGCCGAAGAATAAAGAGATTAAAAAGGTGCTTGTCATTGGCTCCGGGCCGATCGTCATCGGACAGGCGGCGGAATTTGACTATGCGGGGACACAGGCGTGCCGGTCGCTCAAGGAAGAGGGCGTGGAGGTCGTGCTGCTGAATTCCAACCCGGCGACGATCATGACGGATAAGGATATCGCGGACAGGGTTTATATAGAGCCGCTGACAGTGGAGGTCGTGGAGCAGCTCATCTTGAAGGAAAGGCCGGACAGCGTGCTGCCGACGCTCGGCGGGCAGGCGGCGCTCAATCTGGCGATGGAGCTGGAAGAGAGCGGATTTTTGCGGGAGAATAAGGTGCGCTTGATCGGCACGACGGCAGAGACGATTAAAAAGGCGGAGGATCGCCTGGAATTTAAGTCCACGATGGAGAAAATCGGGGAGCCGTGCGCCGCTTCCCTCGTTGTGGAGAGCGTGGAGGACGGGATCAGATTTGCCGAGAGCATTGGGTATCCGGTGGTGCTGCGTCCCGCGTATACGCTTGGCGGAAGCGGCGGCGGCATCGCCCATGACCGCAGGCAGCTTGTAGAGATATTGGAAAACGGGCTTCGGCTCTCCCGCGTGGGGCAGGTGCTTGTTGAGCGGTGTATCGCCGGGTGGAAGGAGATCGAGTATGAGGTCATGCGGGACGCGGCCGGGAACTGCATCACCGTCTGCAATATGGAGAATATCGACCCGGTGGGCGTACACACGGGCGACAGCATCGTGGTCGCGCCGTCGCAGACATTGGGGGACAAGGAATATCAGATGCTTCGCACCTCGGCCCTGAATATCATCAGCGAGCTTAAGATCACGGGCGGCTGCAACGTGCAGTACGCGCTGCACCCGGATAGCTTTGAATACTGTGTGATCGAGGTCAACCCCCGCGTGAGCCGCTCCTCCGCGCTGGCGAGCAAGGCGACGGGCTATCCGATCGCGAAGGTGGCGGCGAAGATTGCCCTCGGATATACGCTGGACGAGATTAAAAATGCAGTGACGAAGAAGACGTATGCGAGCTTTGAGCCGATGCTCGATTACTGCGTGGTGAAGATCCCGAGGCTTCCGTTTGACAAATTCATCAGCGCGAAGCGCACGCTGACCACGCAGATGAAGGCGACCGGGGAGGTCATGAGTATCTGCGACAATTTTGAGGGCGCGCTTATGAAGGCCATCCGCTCGCTGGAGCAGCACGTGGACTGCCTGCTCTCCTATGACTTCTCGCACTTGTCCAGAGAAGACCTGCTGGAGAGCCTGACGGACGTGGACGACCAGCGCATCTGGAAAATCGCGGAGGCCATCCGCAGGGGCATTTCTTATACGAAGATACATGAGATTACAAAGATCGATATCTGGTTTATTGATAAAATATCCATCCTGGTGGAAATGGAGCAGGCGCTTAAGGCCTGTGCGCCGCGGGTCGCGTCGGGGCGCGGGAGCATTGACGAGGAGCTTCTTCGCGAGGCGAAGAGGCTGGAATTTCCTGACAATGTGATCGCGAGGCTGACCGGCCTGGAAGAACGAAAGGTCCATGACTTAAGGCACAGGTACGGTATCACGGCCGCCTATAAGATGGTGGATACGTGCGCGGCTGAATTTGCCGCGGAGACGCCCTATTACTATTCTGTGTTCGGAAGCGAGAATGAGGTGGAGAAGACCGACGCGAGGAAGAAGGTGCTCGTCCTCGGCTCTGGTCCCATCCGCATCGGGCAGGGGATTGAGTTTGACTTCTGCTCCGTACACTGCACCTGGGCGTTCGCGAAGGAGGGGTATGAGACGATCATCGTCAACAATAACCCGGAGACGGTGAGCACGGACTTTGACATTGCGGACAAGCTGTATTTTGAGCCGCTGACGCCGGAGGACGTGGAGAGCATCGTGGATCTGGAGAAGCCGGACGGCGCGGTGGTGCAGTTTGGCGGGCAGACGGCGATCAAGCTCACGCAGGCCCTGATGGAGATGGGCGTCCCGATCCTCGGCACGAGGGCGGAGGATGTGGACGCTGCCGAGGACCGGGAGCTTTTTGACGAGATTCTGGAGAAATGCAAGATCCCCAGGCCGACCGGCGGCACGGTGTACACGGCGAAGGAGGCGAAGGAGGTCGCGAACCGCCTCGGCTATCCGGTGCTGGTAAGGCCCTCCTATGTCCTCGGCGGGCAGGGGATGCAGATTGCCATAAGCGACCGGGACGTGGAGGAATTTATTGGGATCATCAACCGGATCGAACAGGATCACCCGATCCTGGTAGATAAATATCTGCAGGGCAAGGAGATTGAGGTGGATGCGGTGTGCGACGGCGAGGATATCCTTATCCCGGGCATTATGGAGCATATCGAGCGCGCGGGCATCCATTCCGGCGACAGCATCTCTGTCTATCCGGCAAAGAGCCTGAGCGCGCAGACGAAGCGCACCATCGCGGAATACACGAAGAGGCTGGCGAAGTCCCTGCATGTGGTGGGGCTTATCAATATCCAGTTCATCGTGTGCGGCGAGGATGTGTACGTGATCGAGGTAAACCCGCGCTCCAGCCGCACAGTGCCCTATATCAGCAAGGTGACGGGCATCCCCATCGTGCCGCTCGCGGCGAAAGTGATGACGGGGCATAAGATACAGGAGATGGGATATACGCCGGGATTGCAGCCGGAGGCGGATTATTTCGCGGTAAAGATGCCGGTGTTTTCCTTTGAAAAAATCCGGGGCGCGGATATCAGCCTCGGCCCGGAGATGAAGTCCACCGGGGAATGCCTGGGGATCGCCAGGACATTCGACGAGGCGCTCTACAAGGCGTTCCTGGGCGCAGGCATCCGCCTGCCGAAATTCCGCAACATGATCATGACCGTGCGCGACGAGGATAAGCCGGAGGCGGTGGAGATCGGGCGGCGCTTTGAGCGGCTTGGCTACAAGATATTCGCCACGGCGGGGACGGCAAAGGCGCTAAACGCTGCGGGCGTGAAAGCGATCGCCGTCAATAAGATCGAGCAGACCTCCCCGAACCTGATGGATCTGATCCTGGGGCATAAGATCGACCTGGTGATCGACACGCC
>CAZFSW010000161.1:2378-3525 GCA_964521655.1 uncultured Dorea sp. | reverse complement strand
GGAGAGGGGTATGAATTTGTGACGGTGGAGGAGTTGATATAGCTGTAATTCATACTTTACATCAGGACAGAAATCCTTTATGATATATACTATGGCACAAGCGTCAAAAGGCCATGTGTATCATAAGCGCCAAAATATTTCCACCTGTGCGGACAAAATGACCCAGGGGCGAAAGCCGGGAAAACCCTGCGCAGTGTGGCTGGCGGGACCAAAGGAGAAAGACTATGGCATTAAAGAAAAAACCAGTCACGGGCATGAGGGATATGCTGCCGCGCGAGATGGAGATCCGGAATTACCTGATCCGCCTGATCACGGACACCTATCAGACCTTCGGCTTCCAGCTGATGGAGACTCCGTGTGTGGAGCATATTGAGAACCTGTGCAGCAGGCAGGGGGGAGATAACGAGAAACTGATCTTCAAGATCATGAAGCGCGGCGAAAAGCTGAAAATCGCGGAGGCGAAGGAGGAAAATGACCTTGCGGACAGCGGGCTGCGCTATGATCTGACTGTGCCGCTGGCGAGATATTATGCGGAGCATGCAAGCGAGCTTCCCTCCCCGTTCAAGGCGCTCCAGATAGGAAATGTGTGGCGCGCGGACCGTCCGCAGCGCGGGCGCTTCCGCCAGTTTATGCAGTGCGACATCGACATACTGGGGGAGGGCTCCAATCTCGCTGAGATTGAACTCATCCTGGCGACAACGGCGATGCTTGGAAAGCTGGGTTTTGAAAATTTTACTGTGCGCGTCAACGACCGCCGGATTTTAAAGGGTATGGCGGCGTACTGCGGCTTCAGGGAAGAAGATGAAGAGGAAATATTCATTATTCTGGATAAGATGGACAAGATCGGAGTGCAGGGCGTGGCATCGGAGCTGGAAAGCATGGGATACCGGAGGGAACAGGCAGACGCATATCTGCGGCTTTTTGATGAGATTTCCCCGGACGTGGACGGCATCCGCGTCCTGAAAGAAAAGCTCGGTGGGAGCTTAAGCGCGGAAACGGCAGAGGATCTGGAAACAATCCTTGCCAGCGTGGAGGCGGCGAAAGAATGCGAATTCCGCCTGAGATTCGACCCGACCCTTGTGCGGGGGCAGTCTTATTATACCGGCACGATTTTTGAGGTCGTGGCGGAGGGCGGAGGCGGCTCCAT
>CAZFSW010000161.1:0-2278 GCA_964521655.1 uncultured Dorea sp. | reverse complement strand
TGGGTGCAGAAAAACCGCAACAAGGGCGGGCTGATCTTCGTGGATGTGAGAGACCGATCCGGCATAATCCAGGTCGTATTTGAGGAAGGGAGGTCAGACGCGGCATTATTAGAAAAAGCGGCTGGCCTGCGCTCGGAGTATGTGGTGGCAGTTGCAGGAAAGGTAGCAAGACGCTCCGGCGCGGTAAATCCAAACCTTGCCACGGGTGAGATCGAACTGATCCCGGAGGAGCTCCGGATACTCTCGAAGTCGGACACGCCTCCGTTTCCCATCGAGGAAAATTCCAGGACGAAGGAGGAGCTGCGCCTAAAATACCGCTATCTCGACCTCAGAAGGCCGGATATGCAAAAGAATCTCCTGCTGAGGAGCCAGGTGGCGGCGTTGACGAGGAGCTTCCTTGCTGACGAAGGCTTCCTGGAGATTGAGACTCCGATGCTGATAGGAAGCACGCCGGAGGGCGCGCGGGATTACCTCGTGCCGAGCCGCATCCATCAGGGACATTTCTATGCGCTTCCTCAGTCGCCGCAGCTTTTCAAGCAGCTTTTGATGTGCTCCGGGTGCGACCGCTATTTTCAGCTTGCAAAATGCTTCCGCGACGAGGATCTCCGCGCGGACCGGCAGCCGGAGTTCACGCAGATCGACATGGAGCTTTCCTTCGTGGATGTGGACGATGTAATTGACGTCAATGAAAGGCTTCTTGCCCGGTTGTTCCATGATGTGCTGGGGGTGGAGGTGCCGCTCCCGATCCCGAGGATGACGTGGCGGGAGGCGATGGACCGATACGGCTCGGACAAGCCGGATATCCGCTTTGGCATGGAGCTTCGCGATGTGACGGACGTGGTGCGGGGCTGTGAGTTCGCCGTGTTCAGGGGCGCGATAGAAAATGGCGGTACGGTCCGGGGAATCAACGCGAAGGGGCAGGGAGCGATGCCCCGCAAGAAACTTGACAGGCTGACGGACTTTGCGAAGGGCTACGGCGCGAAGGGGCTTGCCTACGTTGCGCTCCAACAGGACGGCGCGGTGAAATCCTCCTTTGCAAAATTCATGAAAGAGGAGGAGATGTCCGCGCTGATAAAAGTGATGGGCGGGGAAAACGGCGACCTGCTCCTCTTCGCTGCGGATCAGAATAAGGTCGTGTGGGATGTGCTGGGCGCGCTGCGGCTGGAGCTTGCGCGCCAGCTTGGGCTTCTTGATAAGAACGAGTACCGTTTCCTGTGGGTGACGGAATTTCCGCTTCTTGAGTGGAGCGAGGAGGAAGAGCGGTACGTGGCGATGCACCATCCATTTACCATGCCGATGGAGGAAGATTTACAGTACCTTGACAGCGAGCCGGGGAGGGTGCGTGCGAAAGCCTATGACATCGTGCTCAACGGAAATGAGATCGGCGGCGGGAGCGTGCGGATCTACAGCCCGGAAATCCAGAGCAAGATGTTCGAGACGCTGGGCTTTACGCCGGAGCAGGCGCAGGAACGGTTCGGATTCCTGCTCACCGCGTTCCGCTACGGCGTGCCGCCGCACGCGGGGCTGGCCTACGGGCTGGATCGGCTGGTGATGCTGATGGCGGGCGCGGACAGCATCCGCGACGTGATCGCATTTCCAAAGGTGAAGGACGCGTCAGACCTTATGACGGAGGCGCCGACGAAGGTAGACCAGAAGCAGTTAGAGGAGCTGGGACTTCGGATTGCGGGAGAAAAAAAATAAAAAGCTAGACTATAAGAATAGCCGTTCCTAAACTTTGATGAGAGCAGGACGGCTATTTCTTATTTTTCATATTCAGAATCGCAACGATAAGTAAAGCGAATGTGAGTAAAATCTGCATTTCTTCATATGTACTCATAATAATCACCACCCTCCGCAGGATATCGGATTAGGTGAGAACACGTCCCCCAGCTTTCCGGGTAAGCATATTATATTTAATTTGTGAATTATCAAAGATACCTGATCCAGACACGCTAGATTTTCTTTTGACAAGAGAAAGCCTGATGTCTTTCTCTGAAATCCACCACACGGCAGCATTTTATTTTCGTTAAAACGAATACAAAAGCCCTAAGCTTTTCACAAGGAAAAGGAGCTTATGGCTTTTCTAAAGAGCGACAGACGGGGCTCGAACCCGCGACCCCGACCTTGGCAAGGTCGTACTCTACCAACTGAGCCACTGTCGCATATCGGCGTTACTGTTCCTGCGAACCGTAATTACTATACTATAAGGTTTCCGATTTGTCAACATTTTTTTTGACAAAAAGCACTCAAAAAGCATTATTTATGTTATACTACGTGG
>CAZFSW010000160.1:0-3538 GCA_964521655.1 uncultured Dorea sp. | reverse complement strand
AACCGCCTCTCGGACAAGATCGACTATCAGCTGAGGAATGCCGTATGATGCACGGGGTCCTGAACGTATATAAGGAGAAGGGCTATACCTCCCATGATGTTGTCGCGAGGCTTCGCAGGATCACCGGGCAGAAGAAAATCGGGCATACAGGCACGCTTGACCCGGACGCGCAGGGCGTCTTGCCGGTATGTCTTGGAAAGGCGACGAAGCTAAGCGGAATGCTTACGGACAGGGATAAATGTTATGAAACCGTTCTGCTGCTTGGCGTGGAGACGGATACACAGGACAGTTCCGGACGGGCCGTTTCCAGAAAGGACCTGACGGGCATAGGCGAGGCAGAGGCGAGGCGGGCGGTGGAGAGCTTTATCGGGGGATATGATCAGCTTCCGCCGATGTACTCGGCGGTTAAGGTGGGCGGAAAAAGGCTATATGAGCTTGCAAGAGAAGGGAAGGTAGTCCCCCGCGCACCAAGAAGGGTGGAAATCTACGACATCCGGATCCTTTCTGTGGAGCTTCCGAGGATCCGCATGAGCGTATATTGCTCGAAAGGGACTTATATACGCACGCTCTGCCATGATATCGGGCAAAGGCTTGGCTGCGGCGCGTGCATGGAGGAGCTGGTGCGCACGAAGTCAGGGCCGTTTCTTCTTAAGGACAGCCTGACGCTGGCACAGATTGAGGACAAGAAGGAAACGGGAACGCTTGGCCGGGAACTGATCCCGATCGACCAGATGTTTTCCGATTACCGTAAGGGGATCGTAAAAAAGGAATGGGAGAAATGTGCCTGTAACGGCGGCGCGCTCCCGGCAGATGCCGTAATGACGGACGCCGCGCCAGAAAACCAGGGGCAGTTCAGGATCTATGGCGGCGGGGGCGGCTTCATCGGCATTTATCAATATGATGGAAGCGCCGGGCAGTTCACGGTTGTGAAGATGTTTTATATGGAAGAGGAAAGGCAGTAGGGGCGGTCTATGCGGGATATACATGGATTAAAGGACTACAGAAGCAGCAGGGGCTCCGCCGTGACCTTCGGCAAGTTCGACGGGCTTCACCGGGGGCATCAGGAGCTGGTGAGGACCGTGAGGAAGTTGGGCGGGAAAGAGGATGCAGACAGCGTTGTGTGCGCGTTTGATATGTCCCAGCGGGAAGTCCTGATGACGAAGGAGGAGCGCAGGCTCCATCTTAAGCACGAGGTAGATTACCTGGTGGAATGTCCGTTTACGCAGGAGCTTCGCGGCATGGAGGCGGAGGCTTTTATCGAGGAGATCATACAGGGCGTCTTCCACGCGGATTTTGTCGTGGTGGGGACGGATTTCCGGTTTGGGCACGGGAAGCGGGGAGATATCCATATGCTGGAGGCGTATGCGCGCCAGTGCGGATATGAGCTGACGGTCATAGAGAAAAAGCGCTATCAGGGGCGTATTATCAGCAGCACCTATATCAGGGAAATGCTGCGGGATGGGAATATGGCCGGGGTAAACCGGATGCTCGGCTACAATTACGCTGTGGAGGGAGTCGTGGAGCATGGGAGGCGTCTCGGGCGTTCGCTTGGCTTCCCGACCTTTAATGTGAGGTGGCCCGCGGAAAAATACCTGCCGCCAAAGGGCGTGTATTTCTGCCGGGTCTATGTAGACGGGCAAGCCTACGACGGGATTGCCAATATCGGGGTAAAGCCTACGGTGTCCGAGGAGGGGACTGTATGGATCGAGAGCTTCCTCTTCGGGTATGAAGGAGATGCATACGGCAGCGGGGTCATGGTCGAGCTTAAGGAATTTGTAAGGCCGGAACGTAAGTTTTCCGGGGAAGAGGAGCTAAAAGCGCACATTGCCCGCGATATCGCCGCAGGGGAGAAGTATTTTGGGACAAGGAAATAAGGAAATATAAGGAGAATACGGATGAGTCTTACAGAGGTGTTTACTTTATTTGGCGGGTTGGGATTCTTCCTCTATGGCATGAAGCTTATGAGCGAGGGGCTTGAGAAGGCGGCGGGAGCCAAGATGAGGGGGATTCTGGAATTTTTCACGCAGAACCGCTTTATCGGCATGATTGTCGGGATCGTGTTTACGGCAATTATCCAGTCCTCCAACGCCACGACGGTTATGGTAGTAAGCTTCGTCAATTCCGGGCTGATGACGCTGATGCAGGCGACGGGGGTGATCCTCGGCGCGAATATCGGAACGACTGTGACCGGACAGCTCATCGCTTTCAATCTGTCGGATATCGCCCCGCTTGTCGTGATCATTGGCGTGGTCATGGTCATGTTCTGCAAGAGGCAGAGTGTAAAAAAGGTCGGGGAGGCGATACTGGGCTTCGGGATCCTGTTCATGGGGCTTCGCATCATGGGGGAGAGCATACAGGCAGTGAAGGAGTCGCCGAGGATCCTGGAGTTTTTAAGTTCCCTTACCAATCCGTTCGCGGCCATGCTGGTGGGCTTTTTGATCACGGCGATTTTACAGAGCTCCTCCGCGACGGTCGGCATTATCCTCCTCATGGTGTCGCAGGGACTTCTGGAATTTACCATCTGCCCGTTCATGATCCTGGGGTGCAATATCGGCTCCTGCGTGTCCGCGATGCTCGCGGGCTTAAGCGGGCGCAAGGATGCGAAGCGCGCGGCGCTGATCCATTTTCTCTTCAATGTCATCGGGTCGTTCATCATGTTTATTATCCTGATGCTGGCGCTAACTCCGATCACGGATGCGCTGCTCTATATATCCGGCGGCAGCCTGGCGCGCGCGGTCGCCAATGTGCATACGCTGATGAAGGTGTTTGAGGTGGTCATACTGTTCCCGTTCATGGGGTGGATCGTAAAGGCGACTTACAAGCTTGTGCCCGGGACGGATGCTGCTGCGAAGGATGAGCACGAGCTTCGCTATATCGGAAAGGGCGATATCCTTACGCCGACAACTGCATTCTCCAACGGCATCCATGAGATCGAGAATATGGGGAAAGTGGCGATCGAGAACCTGAAGGTGAGTATGCGGGCGCTGTGTGAGCTGGATGAGCAATGTATTGAAGAAGTATATGAAAGAGAAGAATATATCGATTTCCTGAACCGGGAAATTACGGATTACCTTGTGAAGGTGAACGCAATCGAGCTTCCCATCGCGGACGAGCGCCTGATCGGCAGCCTGTTCCATGTGGTCAATGATATCGAGCGCGTCGGGGACCATGCGGAGAACTTTGCGGATTCGGCGAAAGCCCGGATCGAGAGGAATATCGTGTTCAGCGACAAGGCGAAAAAGCAGCTGCAGGAGCTGATGGACGACGTGGTCAGGATCATGGAATATTCTCTGGAGATGTTTACCAAAAATGACCCCGCGCATATGCGGGAGATCCTTGCGCTGGAGGATCATATTGATGAGAGGGAGAAAAAACTGCGCCAGTTACAGGTAAAGAGGCTTACGAAGAATAAATGTGCGCCGGAGGCGGGGGTCATCTTTTCGGATACCATCTCCGGGCTGGAGCGTGTGGCGGACCACGCCACGAATATCGCGTTTGCCATCTCAGAGCCGTCCGGGGAGATGCCGGAGTTTGATGA
>CAZFSW010000159.1:0-3573 GCA_964521655.1 uncultured Dorea sp. | reverse complement strand
TCTGCTGGACGTAGAGGAAAAGATGGAATTCAGCTTCGTGTTCTGCGGGATCTAAGCTTGCCTTGTAGGACAGATAGAGGAGGATGAAGATGGAGGATAAGGCAACGGGAAGGGTAACGATCCCGACGGATACCGACATCGTGCCGGAGACGCTGGAACTGATGGAGCGCTGGGGCGCAGACGCGCTAAGGGACTGCGACGGCACGGATTATCCGCAGGAGCTTAAAAACGTGGGCGCGAAGGTGTATGCCACCTACTATACGACCAGGAAGGACAATGAGTGGGCGAGGGCGAACCCGGATGAAATCCAGCAGATGTACATTATGACGCCGTTTTATACGGCGGTGGGGGATACGCTCTGCGTACACCTGATGGATCATCTGTACCCGGATATGCTAAAGGTCAATGACCATGACGATATCGCAAGATGGTGGGAGGTCATTGACAGAACCACAGGGGCGGCATTGCCGGCGGAAAAATGGAGCTATGCCCCCGCAGACGGAACTGTGACCATCCACGACGCGGAGGAGTTCCATGAATATACCGTGAGCTTCCTCGCATATATCATGTGGGATCCGGTGCATATGTATAATGCGGTCACGAATGGCTGGAAGGATTTTGAGAAGCAGATCACCTTCGATGTGCGCCAGCCGAAGACGCATGCGTATTCCATGAGGCGGCTGAGGAAATTTATTGAGGAGAACCCTCATGTTGACGTTATCCGCTATACTACCTTCTTCCATCAGTTCACACTGATTTTTGACGAGCTGGCGCGGGAGAAATATGTGGACTGGTACGGCTATTCCGCATCGGTGAGCCCATATATCTTAGAGCAGTTCGAGAGGGAGGCGGGCTACCGCTTCCGCCCGGAATATATCATCGATCAGGGCTATATGAACAATCCCTACCGCGTTCCGTCTAAGGAGTTTTTAGATTTCCAGGCGTTCCAGAGAAGAGAGGTTGCGAAGCTGGCGAAGGAGATGGTGGACATCACGCATGAATACGGCAAGGAGGCGATGATGTTCCTGGGCGACCATTGGATCGGGATGGAGCCGTTCATGGAGGAATTTCAGGGCATCGGGCTGGACGCCGTGGTCGGAAGCGTGGGAAACGGCGCGACGCTGCGCCTGCTCAGTGACATTGACGGGGTGAGGTACACGGAAGGACGCCTCCTGCCGTACTTTTTCCCGGACACCTTCTGCGAGGGCGGCGACCCCGTGAAGGAGGCAAAGGTGAACTGGGTCACGGCGAGACGCGCCATCTTGAGGAAGCCGATCGACCGCATCGGCTACGGCGGGTACTTAAAGCTCGCTATGAGATTTCCAGAGTTTATTGACTATGTGGAAACAGTGTGCCAGGAGTTCCGCACCCTGTATGCGAACATCAAAGGGACGACGCCTTATTGTGCCGGGAAGGTCGCGGTGCTGAACTGCTGGGGGAAGATGCGGGCGTGGGGCAATCATATGGTGCATCATGCCATCTACCACAAGCAGAATTATTCCTACGCCGGGGTCATCGAGGCATTAAGCGGCGCGCCGTTTGATGTAAGCTTTATCAGCTTTGATGACATCCGAAAGCATCCGCAGGTTTTGGACGACATCGACGTGCTCCTCAATATCGGGGATGCGGATACCGCCTACACGGGCGGGGAGGCGTGGACAGACGAACGGGTCGTGACAGCAGTCAGGCGCTTTGTATACCGAGGCGGCGGCTTTATCGGCGTGGGGCAGCCCGCCGCCCACCAGCATGAGGGACATTTTTTCCAGCTTGCCGCGATGATGGGGGTGGAAAAGGAGACAGGCTTCACGCTGAATGTGGATAAATATAACTGGGAGGAGCATCCGCATTTCATCACGGAGGACTGCAAGGAAGAGATCGACTTTGGGGAGGGACAAAAGGGCGTCTATGCCTATGAAGGCACGACGGTGCTCTGCCAGCGCAAGCGCGAGGTGCAGCTTGCCGTGCGGGACTTCGGGCGTGGGCGGAGCGTCTATATCAGCGGGCTGCCGTACAGCTTCCAAAACAGCCGTCTTCTGCACCGTGCCATCCTCTGGTCCGCCCATGAGGAACAAAATCTGTACAAATGGTTCAGTTCCAATTATAATGTAGAGGTGCATGCATATGTCATCAATGGAAAATACTGTGTGGTGAACAATACCTATGAGCCGCAGGCCACCACGGTCTACACGGGGGATGGGAAATGCTTTGGTCTGGCGCTTGCGGCAAATGAGATCCGCTGGTATGAATGTGAGGAAAGGCAGGAATAAGGGAACGATGAGCGTAAGGATTATCGTAGATTCGGGCTGCGACATCTCGATAGAGCAGGCAAAGAAGTGGGGAGTGGAGATCATCCCCTTAAAGACAAGGTTTGGCGAAGAGGAATTTCTGGACGGCGTAACAATGAGCCATGAGGAGTTTTTTGAAAAGCTGGTGGAGACGGATGTATTTCCGCAGACGAGCCAGATCCCGCCCATCGAGTATGAGGAGAGATTCCGCTCGGTAGAGGAAGCCGGGGATACGGCAGTCTGTCTGACCATTTCGGCGAAGCTGTCCGGGTGCTATCAGAGTGCGTGTGCCGCAGTGTCCGAGTATCAGGACTGCGTCCGCGTCGTGGACAGCGCGAACGCCTGTATCGGGGAGCGCATCCTTGTGGAGCGCGCGGCAGGCCTGGCAAGAGAGGGCAGGACTGCGGCTGACATTGCAGAGATTCTTGAGGAAGACAAAAGAAATATCCGCCTTGTGGCGCTTCTGGATACGCTGGAATATCTGAAAAAGGGCGGGCGTATCTCCGCCACAACTGCGTTCGTGGGCGCGGTGCTGTCCATCAAGCCGGTCATCGCCGTGGAGGATGGCGAGGTCAAGGTGCTCGGAAAGGCGAGGGGCTCGAAAAATGGCAGCAATATCCTGACGGAACTGATTGAAAAGGAAGGCGGGATCAACTTCGACAAGCCGTATTGTCTGGCGTACAGTGGCCTGTCCGACCACCTGCTCCGCAAATATATGAAGGATCAGGAGAGGCTCTATCAGGGGTATTGTACGATGGAGCAGCTTCCGGTGTCCTCGATTGGGAGCGCGATCGGAACACACGTGGGGCCGGGAGCAATTGCGGCGGCGTTCTTTATCAGGTAGGTATTTCAATATTTTATAGGAAGAGAGGGATTCTAATATGATGGAGCAACTGCTTAAAGCTCCCGGCTTTCTGTATGAGCTTGACGGCGCTTATTACTACCTCGGAAAATGGATCTGCAAGAAATGTACGGATACGGAGGCCGCCGACTGTGCCGTGATGTATCAGATGTGCCGGAACGGGCAGGAGGAGCCGGAGACGAATCTGTATTTTCAAAAACTGCGCGCCTTCAGTGATTTTGCGCTGGAGGTTCCCTATAATCCGGGGAAAATTGAGCAGGATATGTCGGAGCTTGTGGGAAAATTAAGTGATGCAGGGCGAGCTGCCCTTGAAAGGCAGTTCCATAATTTCACGGAGGATTTGGAGAAATATTGCGGATAAACCGGAAGAGGAACCATTGGGATTATTGCGCATCAGTGAAAATCAAGATCATGCCACATGGCGGG
>CAZFSW010000158.1:0-3574 GCA_964521655.1 uncultured Dorea sp. | reverse complement strand
TGAGGCGTTTCGGGCGATTGAGGCCGCCGACGTGCCGGAGAAGCTGAATGATGTGCGCGTGAGGTTTTTGGGAAAGAAGGGGGAGCTTACCGCCGTCCTGAAAAGCATGAAGGACGTCGCGCCGGAGGAGAGGCCGAAGGTCGGCCAGCTCGTGAATGAGACGAGGGCGTCGATCGAGGAGCTGCTTGAGGAGACAATGCAGAAGATGGAGCGCGCCGTCCGCGAGGAGCGGATGAAGCAGGAGGTCATCGACGTCACGCTCCCGTCGAAGAAAAATATGGTCGGACACCGCCATCCGAATACCATCGCGCTGGAGGAGGTCGAGAGGATCTTCGTCGGCATGGGCTATGAGGTTGTGGAAGGGCCGGAGGTGGAATATGACCTCTATAACTTTGAGAAGCTGAACATCCCGGCGGACCATCCGGCGAAGGATGAGCAGGATACCTTCTATATCAATAAAGAAATCGTGCTCCGCACCCAGACGTCGCCGGTGCAGGCGCGCATCATGGAGCAGGGGAAGCTCCCCATCCGCATGATCGCGCCGGGGAGGGTATTCCGCTCTGACGAGGTGGACGCGACGCACTCTCCCTCCTTCCATCAGATTGAGGGGCTTGTAGTAGATAAGAATATTTCCTTCGCGGATCTAAAAGGCACGCTTGAGGTATTTGCAAAGGAACTGTTCGGGCCGGATACGAGGACAAAGTTCCGCCCGCATCATTTCCCCTTTACCGAGCCGAGCGCGGAGGTGGACGTCTCCTGCTTTAAGTGCGGCGGGAAGGGCTGCCGCTTCTGCAAGGGCTCCGGCTGGATCGAGATTCTCGGCTGCGGCATGGTACATCCGCATGTGTTCGAGATGTGCGGCATCGACCCTGAGATCTATACGGGATTCGCGTTTGGCGTTGGCCTGGAGCGTATTGCCCTGTTGAAATATGAGATTGACGACATGAGATTATTATATGAAAATGACGTCCGCTTCCTGAAGCAATTCTAGTACATCAGTTCATTTGAAACCGATGTTCTGGTATCGCGAAAATCAGGCCATCAGGAAGTGACATATCACGACTAAAAAGGAGAAGGAAAATGAATACATCATTATCATGGATACAGGCATATGTCCCGGAGCTTGACGTGACCGCGCAGGAATACGCGGATGCGATGACGCTCTCCGGTACGAAGGTGGAGGGCTATGAGAGGCTGGACGCCGATCTGGATAAGATCGTCGTCGGGCAGATCGAGGAGATCTCAAAGCATCCGAACGCGGATAAGCTGATCGTCTGCCAGGTCAACGTAGGATCAGGGACCGTGCAGATCGTGACGGGCGCGGACAATGTAAAGGAGGGCGACAAGGTCCCGGTCGTACTGGACGGCGGGCGCGTGGCGGGCGGCCATGAGCCGGGGACCCGCGTGGCAGGCGGAGTGAAGATTAAGAAGGGCAAGCTGCGCGGGATGGAGAGCGCCGGCATGATGTGCTCCATCGAGGAGCTTGGCTCGAACAGGGATATGTACCCGGAGTCGCCAGAGTCCGGCATCTACATTTTTGAGGATGACGCAGAGGTCGGGGCGAGCGCGGTCGCTGCGCTTGGGCTGGACGACGCGGTATTTGAATATGAGATCACCTCGAACCGGCCGGACTGCTACAGCGTCGTCGGCATCGCGAGGGAGGCGGCGGCGACCTTCCGCAGGGAATTTTGCCCTCCGGTGGTGGCAGAGACGGGAAATGAGGAGGATGTCCATGATTACATCAAGGTGACGGTGGAGGACACACAGCTCTGCCCGCGCTACTGCGCGAGAGTAGTGAAGAATATCAAGATCGGCCCGTCCCCGAAGTGGATGCAGAGAAGGCTTTCCTCCGTGGGGATCCGTCCGATCAACAACCTTGTTGACATTACGAACTATGTGATGGAGGAGTATGGCCAGCCCATGCACGCCTACGATCTGGATATGATCGCGGGGCGCAAGATCATCGTGCGCAGGGCCGGGAAGGATGAGAAATTCGTGACGCTGGACGGACAGGAGCGTCAGATGGACGAGAGCGTCCTGATGATCTGCGACGGGGAGAAATCAGTTGGCATCGCCGGGATCATGGGCGGCGAGAATTCAATGATCACGGACGACGTGCAGACGATGCTCTTTGAGGCTGCGAATTTTGACGGCACGAATATCCGCAAGTCCAGCAAGAAGGTGGGCTTACGGACGGATGCGTCAGGCAAATTCGAGAAAGGGCTTGACCCGAATAACGCGGAGGCGGCGATCAACCGCGCCTGCCAGCTTGTCGAGGAGATGGGCGCGGGCGAAGTCGTGGGCGGCATCGTGGACGTTTACGCTAAGAAGAGAGAGCCTGTGCGGGTGCCGTTTGACGCGGATGCCATCAATGCGCTTCTGGGGACAGAGATCCCTGAAGAGGAAATGATTTCTTATTTTAAAATGCTTGGCCTTAAGGTGGACGAGGCGGCAAAAGAGGTGATCGCGCCCACGTTCCGCCAGGATCTCTCCTGCCCTGCCGATCTTGCGGAGGAGGTGGCGAGATTTTACGGGTATGACAATATCCCGACCACGCTTCCGAAGGGAGAGGCGACGACAGGGAAGCTCTCATTCAAGCTCAGGATTGAGGAGATCGCCAGAGATATCGCGGAGTTCTGCGGGTTCAGCCAGGGGATGACGTATTCCTTTGAAAGCCCGAAGGTGTTTGAGCGGCTGCGGATCCCGGAGGATTCCCCCCTTCGCCGCGCCGTGGAGATCATGAACCCGCTTGGAGAAGACTACAGCATTATGCGTACATGCTCCGTGAACGGGATGCTGACCTCTCTGGCAACCAACTATAATAGAAGGAATAAGAATGTAAGACTGTATGAGCTGGGAAATATTTACCTTCCAAAAGCCCTGCCGCTTACCGAGCTTCCAGATGAACGCATGCAGTTCACGCTCGGCATGTACGGGAGCGGGGATTTCTTTACTATGAAGGGCGTGATAGAAGAATTCCTCGAAAAAGTGGGGCTTCGTGGGAAAGAGATTTACGACCCGGCTTCCGGCAAGCCCTATCTCCATCCGGGGCGCCAGGCAAATATCCTGTACGGCGGCGCGGTCATCGGCTATCTCGGCGAGGTACACCCGGAGGTGGCGCAGAGCTACGGAATCGGGGAGCGGGCGTACATTGCGGTGTTGGATATGCCGGAGATCGTGGAACGGGCGACATTTGACCGGAAATACAAGGGGATCGCCAGATACCCGGCAGTGACCCGCGACATCAGCCTGGTGATGCCAAAGGGAATCCTTGCGGGACAGGTGGAGCGGGTGATTGAGAAGAAAGGCGGGGCATATCTGGAGAGCTGCGAGCTTTTCGATCTATACGAGGGGGCGCAGATCAAGGCCGGATATAAGTCCCTCGCATATTCTATCGTATTCCGGGCGAAGGACCGGACGCTGGAGGACGCGGAGGTGTCTAAGGTGATGGAGAAGATCGTGAGGGCCCTGGAGGAACTGGGGGCGGAGCTTCGCAGATAGAAAGAGAGGAAATCTATGAAGACAAAGCAGATCGTAGGCTTAGTGATCGCGGTAGCTTTATTTATCGTGACGG
>CAZFSW010000157.1:0-3599 GCA_964521655.1 uncultured Dorea sp. | reverse complement strand
AAAATTTTAAAAGCAAAATGGGATCTCCCAGGGGAGGTGGATATGGAGAAAAGAGGGGTGGTCTATCTCGTGGGCGCGGGTCCGGGAGACGCGGGGCTTCTGACTGTAAAGGCGAAGTCCCTGATAGAGACGGCGGACGTGATCGTGTACGATGCGCTTGTCGGACTGGAGATTCTGTGCCAGATTCCCGGCGGGAAGGAGAAAATCTACGTCGGCAAGCGGGGCGGGCATCACTTGGCCCCACAGGAGGAGATCAATGAAATCCTGCTGCGGGAGGCGAAGAAGGGCAAGAAGGTGGTGCGCTTAAAGGGCGGCGATCCGTTTGTGTTCGGCAGAGGGGCGGAGGAGCTGGTGCTTTTAGAAAACGAGAAGATCCCTTATGAGATCGTGCCGGGGGTGACTTCCGCAGTTGCCGTTCCCGCCTATGCGGGAATCCCGGTGACGCACCGGGACTATGTATCCTCCGTCCACATTATCGCAGGGCATGCAAGGCAGGGCGGGGAGAGCCGTATCAACTATCCTGCGCTTGTAGAGACCGGCGGGACGCTGGTATTCCTGATGGGCGTCGCGGGGCTTACGGGCATATGCAGGGGGCTTTTGGACGCCGGGATGCCCCCGTCCATGCCGACGGCGGCCATCATGAATGGGACGACAGCAAGGCAGAGGACGGTATATGCCAGGCTTGGGGAGCTTCCGGAGAAAGCGGCGGAGGCAGGAATCTGTGCGCCTGCGGTCATCGTCGCCGGGGAGGCGGCGGGGCTCGGCCCGCGCTACGCATGGGAGGAAAAGCGTCCGCTTAGCGGGCGGATGTTCCTGGTCACAAGGCCGAGGGAACGGATGTCAGCGCTGGCATCAAGGCTTCGCGCCGAAGGCGCGCACGTACTGGAATTTCCGACTATCTGTCTGCGCCCGAAAGAGAAGAATGAGGAGCTTCTTGCCTGTACCCGCAAGGGGAAGGGCGAGCGGTGGCTGGTATTTACAAGCCCCGCCGGAGTGCAGCTCTTTTTTGCGGAAATGACGGAATTGCGGATAGATCTGCGCGCGGTCCTGACGGGCGCGGACAAGGTGATGCTGGCGGCCATCGGGAGCGCGACGGCGAAGGAACTTGCGGGATACGCTCTGACCGCCGATGTAGTGCCTGATGAATACTGCGCGGAAAGTCTGGGCGAGGAGATTGCAAGAAAAGCGTCTGCCGGGAGTGAGGTCTTGATCCTCAGGGCAAAGGAGGGCTCAGAAGAACTGATCCCGCCGCTTCAGGCGGCGGGGCTTCGGGTGAAGGACATTTCCCTGTATGAGACGGGACATCCGCAGGATATATGGCTTCGGGAGCAGATCACAGAGGGATTTGCGCGGGGGGAGCTGGACGGAGTCCTGTTTACCAGCAGATCAACGGTGCGGGGGTTCGCGGAAGCGCTGCCCGCTGTAGATTTTTCTGAGATAAAAGCGCTCTGCATTGGCAGGCAGACCGAGGAAGAGGCATTAAAATACGGCATGAAGACGGCTGTTTCAAAGGAAGCAACCATAGCAAGCTTAATCGAGCTTACCAAAGAACAATACAGGAGGAACAAAGAGTGATTCGCAGAAGAAGACTTAGGATGACGGAGGGGCTGCGCGCGCTGGTGCGGGAGACTTCCGTAGCGGTAGAGGATCTGATCTACCCGCTGTTTGTAATCGAGGGGGAGGACCGAAAGGAGGCGGTTCCCTCCATGCCGGGGATATACCAGTATTCCACAGACCGGCTTAAGGAGGAGCTTGAACGCATTGAAAAGGCGGGCGTGGGGGCGGTCCTGCTGTTCGGGATACCAGCGCACAAGGACGAGCGCGGTTCGGAGGCGTATAATGAGCACGGGGTCATCCAGAATGCGATCCGCTATATCAGGCGGGTCTGCCCGAAGCTGGTCATCATCGCGGATATCTGTCTGTGTGAATATACCTCGCACGGGCATTGCGGGCTTGTGAGAGATGGAGAGATCCTCAATGATGAGACGCTTCCGCTCTTAGCTAAAACTGCCGTCACCTGCGCACAGGCAGGGGCGGACATGGTTGCGCCGTCAGATATGATGGACGGGCATGTGGAGGCGCTCAGGGAGGCGCTGGACGCTGCCGGATATCAGAATACGCCGATCATGGCATATAGCGCGAAGATGGCTTCCGGCTATTATGGGCCGTTCCGCGACGCGGCGCATTCCGCGCCGGGGTTTGGCGACCGGAAGACTTATCAGATGGATTTCCACAATGGGAGAGAGGCGATGCGCGACATCCAGGACGATATCACGGAGGGCGCGGATATTATCGTGGTGAAGCCCGCGCTCACCCTGCTGGACGTGCTGAAAATGGCCTCCGAGGAGACGAAGATGCCGCTCTGCGCTTATAATGTAAGCGGCGAGTACGCGATGGTGAAAGCCGCCGCCGCAAACGGCTGGATCGATGAGAAGAAGATCGTGATGGAAAACATGGCGGCGTTTAAGAGAGCGGGCGCGCATATGATCATTACTTACCACGCCCTGGACGTTGCGGGGTGGCTGAAAGGGGAGTAAAAATGGAACTTGCGCTGGAACAGGAAATCACTGGAAAGCTGTCGCACATCCAGCCCGCGAGCCGGGAGGCGATGGCGGACTGCCGGAAACGGTGGAACTCGATCGCCATGCCGCTGTACAGCCTGGGGAAGCTGGAGGAGCATATCATCCGCATCGCGGGAATGACCCGGAGTACGGAGGTCGCGCTTGACAAGAAAGCTCTCATTGTCATGTGCGCGGACAATGGGGTGGTCGCGGAGGGCGTGACGCAGACCGGGCAGGAAGTGACCCGGATCGTGGCGGAAAATTTTCTGGACTGCAATACGAGCGCGGCGCTGATGTGCAGAAGAGGCGGCGTGGATTTATTTCCTGTCGATATCGGGATGGCGGCGGATACGCGCGTGCCGGATTACAAGATTGGCTACGGCACGGGGAATATGGCGAAGGGACCGGCGATGAGCAGGGAGGAAGCGCTTCGGGCGATCCAGGTTGGCATGGAGCTTGTGGCGCTCCGGAAGAAAGAGGGCTATCAGATCCTCGCGACCGGGGAGATGGGAATAGGCAATACGACGACCAGCAGCGCTGTGGCGGCAGTCCTTTTGCAGGAGCCGGTCGAGGTGATGACGGGACGGGGGGCAGGGCTTGATGACGCGGGGCTTACGCGGAAGATCCAGGCGATCCGCTCAGCGGTCGCGGTCAACAGGCCGGATCGCTTTGACCCGCTGGATGTGCTCTCGAAGGTCGGCGGATTTGACATCGCGGGACTTACGGGCGTTTATCTGGGAGCCGCTAAGGAGAAGCTCCCGGTGGTGATGGACGGGTTTATCTCCGCTGTGGCGGCTCTTGTGGCAGTCCGCCTGTGTCCTGCGGCGGGGGATTATATGATAGCCTCGCATATGTCGAAGGAGCCGGGGATGCGAAAAATCCTGGATGCGCTGGGGATGGAAGCCTGCTTGTCCTGCGATATGTGCCTGGGGGAGGGGACGGGGGCGGTGGTGTTTCTGTCCGTGCTTGATCTGGCGCTTGAGGTGTACCAGAAAATGAGCACATTCCAGGAAAATGAGATAGAAGAGTATCAGGATT
>CAZFSW010000156.1:0-3694 GCA_964521655.1 uncultured Dorea sp. | reverse complement strand
GGTTTCCGATGAGGAATTTGCCCGGATCAAGGCGCACTGCGTCAACCCCGTGGATTCACGGGAGACGGGGCTGGAGAAGCCTCAGACGCTGGTGGAGGAATATCCTGAGCCGGAGGATGTCGCCATTTTTGACGGCTTCCGGGATATGGATGAGGAAATGCTTCTAAGGCTCTATGATTCGCTGGGGCTTGCCATGACATTTCAGGATTTTCTCCATATCCAGAATTATTTCATGAGGGAGGAGAGGCGCGACCCGACCACGACGGAGATCCGGGTGCTGGACACATACTGGTCCGACCACTGCCGCCATACGACGTTTTCCACGGAGCTTACGGATGTGACATTTGGCGAGGGCGATTACCGGGCGCCGATCGAGGAGACTTACAGACGGTATCTCGCAGACCACAGCGAGATTTTCAAGGGGCGGGAGGATAAGTTCGTCTGCCTCATGGATCTTGCGCTTATGGCGATGAGAAAGCTGAAAAAGGAAGGAAAACTTGCGGATCAGGAGGAATCGGAGGAAATCAATGCATGCAGCATTGTAGTTCCGGTCACGGTGGACGGCGTGGAGGAAGAGTGGCTTGTGAATTTTAAAAATGAGACCCACAACCACCCCACGGAGATCGAGCCATTTGGCGGGGCGGCGACCTGTCTTGGCGGCGCGATCCGCGACCCGCTCTCCGGGCGGACGTATGTGTACCAGGCGATGCGCGTGACTGGCGCGGCAGACCCCACAGTACCGGCGCAGGAGACGAAAAAGGGGAAACTCCCGCAGAAAAAGCTGGTGCGTGAGGCGGCGCACGGCTACAGCTCCTATGGGAACCAGATCGGGCTTGCGACAGGGCTTGTCAAGGAAATCTACCATCCCAATTATGTGGCGAAGCGCATGGAGATCGGCGCGGTGTTGGGCGCTGCTCCGAGGCGGGCGGTGATTCGCGAAACTTCTGACCCGGGCGACGTTATCATATTGCTTGGCGGCCGGACCGGGCGCGACGGCTGCGGGGGAGCGACGGGTTCCTCTAAGGTGCATACGGAGGAATCCACCCGGACGTGCGGCGCAGAGGTACAGAAGGGCAACCCACCGACCGAGCGCAAGCTCCAGCGCCTCTTCCGGCGCGAGGAAGCGAGCAGGCTGATTAAGAAATGCAACGACTTTGGGGCGGGCGGCGTGTCCGTCGCTATCGGCGAGCTTGCGGATGGCCTGAAGGTCAATCTTGATCAGGTGCCGAAGAAATACGCGGGGCTTGACGGGACGGAGATTGCCATCTCCGAATCCCAGGAGCGCATGGCGGTCGTGGTAGACCCGGCGGACGTGGACGCATTTATGGGCTACGCGGCGGAAGAAAACTTAGAGGCGACGGCAGTTGCCGTGGTGACTAAGGAGCCGAGGCTTGTGCTGTCGTGGCGGGGAAAGAATATCGTGGACATCTCCCGCGCATTTCTGGACACGAACGGCGCACATCAGGAGACGGCGGTTGCGGTCGATATCCCGGACAGGAAGGATACCATACTTGGGAGGGTGGAGACAGGCGACGTCAGGGAGCGATGGCTCGCCGTCCTTAAGGATCTGAATGTATGCTCGCAAAAAGGGCTTGTGGAGATGTTCGACGGCTCCATCGGGGCGGGCTCGGTATTCATGCCTTACGGCGGGAAATACCAGATGACGGAGACGCAGGCGATGGCGGCGAAGCTCCCTGTGCTCAAGGGAGATTGCGACACCGTCACCCTCATGAGCTATGGGTTCGACCCGTACCTGTCCACCTGGAGCCCGTTTCATGGGGCGATCTACGCGGTCACGGAGTCCGTGGCGAAGATCGTGGCGGCGGGCGGCGATTACCGCAGGATCCGCTTCACCTTCCAGGAATACTTCCGCCGCATGACAAAGGACCCGCACAGGTGGAGCCAGCCGTTCGCGGCGCTCCTCGGCGCGTACAACGCGCAGCTTGGCTTTGGCCTGCCGTCCATCGGGGGAAAGGACAGTATGTCCGGGACATTTGAGGATATCGACGTGCCGCCGACTCTCGTATCTTTCGCGGTGGACGTGGCGAAAGAAAAGGACGTCATCACGCCGGAGCTTAAAGGCGCGGGTAATAAGCTGGTGTGGCTGCGCACGAGGACGGACGGATACGACATTCCCGTCTATGGGGATGTGATGGAGCAGTACGGGAAATTTACCGAAGATATCCGAAACGGAAGGATCCTGTCTGCCTACGCACTGGACCGCCACGGCGTCATCGCGGCGGTGAGTAAGATGGCGTTCGGGAACAGGCTGGGCGTGAGGATCGGGCATAATATAGACGCGCGCGACCTGTTTGCCCCGGCGTTCGGGGATATCGTCGCGGAAGTCCCGGACGGGAAGGTCGGGGAGCTTGCCATCACCTACACGCTCATCGGCGAGGTGACGGCAGATGAGACATTTTCCTATGGAAATGTGCAAATCCCGCTTTCAGAGGCGCAGGCCGCCTGGACGGGAACATTGGAAGGGATATTTGCCACAAACTCCGGGGCGGCGGGGCAGGAGCAGAAGCCCCGGACGGGGCTTTACGAGGCGGAAAATGTGCATATCTGCACGCATAAGCTCGCGCAGCCGACCGTATTTATCCCGGTATTTCCGGGGACGAACTGCGAGTACGACAGCGCGCAGGCATTTGAGCGGGCTGGGGCGAGGACGGTGACGAAGGTATTCCGGAACTTGAATGCAGCGGATATCGTGGATTCTGTGCGGGTGTTTACCGAGGCGATCGGGCAGTCGCAGATCATCATGTTCCCCGGCGGCTTCAGCGCGGGCGATGAGCCGGACGGCTCTGCCAAGTTCTTCGCTGCGGCATTCCAGAACGCGAAGCTAAAGGAGGCAGTAGAGAAGCTCCTCCATGAGCGCGACGGGTTGGTCCTGGGCGTGTGCAACGGATTCCAGGCCCTGGTGAAGCTGGGGCTTGTACCGGACGGCGAGATCACCGGGCAGGCGGCAGATTCCCCGACGCTTACGTACAACACCATCGGCCGGCATATCTCCAGGATGGTCTATACGAAGGTAGTATCAAACAAATCCCCGTGGCTTGCGGGCGCGGTTTCTGGCGGCGTATACATAAGTCCGGCCTCCCACGGCGAGGGGCGTTTCGTGGCAGGTGAGGCGCAGCTTGCGAGGCTCTTTGCAAACGGGCAGGTCGCGACCCAGTACTGCGACCCGGACGGAACTGTGACGATGAGCGAGGAGTGGAATGTGAACGGCTCTTACTGCGCGGTTGAGGGCATCACGAGCCCGGACGGGCGGGTATTCGGCAAGATGGCGCATTCCGAGCGGCGCGGGCGCGGCGTGGCGGTAAATATCTACGGGGAGCAGGATATGAAGGTATTTGAGTCCGGGGTGGCATACTTTCAATAAGCACAAGGAAGCAGGCACTGGGGGAAAAGCTCTTGTGTTCCACGGCGAAATATTTTACAATAGTAAAGAATCTCACCTGTGCAGCCTGAACTTAAGGCCACACAGGTGGAAAGAATGAAATCTTAGGAGGTAGAGGATATGTCATATGTTGATGAGGTTTTAGAAAGGGTTGTGGTGAAGAACCCCGCAGAGCCGGAGTTCCATCAGGCCGTGAAGGAGGTCCTGGAGTCGCTTAGGGCTGTCGTAGAGGCGAATGAAGAGCAATACCGCAGGGAAGCTCTTCTGGAGCGTCTGGTAGAGCCGGAGAGGCAG
>CAZFSW010000155.1:0-3731 GCA_964521655.1 uncultured Dorea sp. | reverse complement strand
ATCCGGCTCATTACGCTTTTCCATATCTTCAGATGGTAGGTGGTATCGACGAGCGCCTTGTTGTTGTCATATCCGCCCCAGACTGTACAGATATAGTAGGGAGTATACCCTGCAAACCATACGTCCTTGTTAGAATTATTTTCATTTGTGGAGGTGCCGGTCTTGCCTGCCACAGGCATATTATCCAGCTTGGCTGCAGTACCGGTGCCGCTGTTTACTACATCCTGCATCGCGCTGGTGAGAAGGTACGCGGTGCTGTCCTGGATCGCCTGATAGCTGTCCGGGGTTCCGTCTAAGAGTACATTGCCATCGTGGTCAAGTACCTTTGTGTATAATGTCGGGCGGTTATATACGCCGCCATTGGCAATCGCGGCGTATGCGCCGCACATCTCGTAATTGTAGACGCCGTCCGTAAGGCCGCCGAGCGCGGTGGACTGCGTGATATCGGAAACTATGCCGACGCCCTCATCCTCACGGCTTTTTACCAACGTGGAGATGCCGAGCTTTTCGCAGTATTCGACGCCGACCGCCGGGGTGATCTCGGTGATCGTCTTCACAGCGCATACGTTTGCGGACACCTTGATGGCCTCGCGCACGGTCATATTGCCGCGGTAAGAGTTCCCCCACCAGTTTCTCACCTGTGCGCCGCTGTCGTATTTGAACGGCTCGTCTTTAATCAGGGTCGCAAGCGTCTTCGCGCCTGTGTCGATGGCGGGGGCATAGGCGGCAAGGATCTTAAAGCAGGAGCCCGGCTGTCTGGTGGAGTCCTTGTAAGCGCGGTTTAAAGAGAGGCTTGTCGTTTTTTCGCCCCTGCCGCCGACCATCGCTTTTACCTGCCCGGTGTACTGGTCCATCAGGGTGAGGGAGGCCTGCGGCTGCGGGGAGATATTGATCACCTCGTCATACGTGTCGCCCTCCTGTGCAATCGTGGCTTTCCATTCTTCGATTTTGGCGCGTGCGGTCTCCTCGTCGGAGAAGACCAGCCCCTGCGTGTCGCCGTAAGTGTCCGCCATATATTGTTTGATGTGGCCGGAGCTATAGTTTTCAATCGTGCCGTCGGCGCGGGTGACGGTCAGGGCATAGTCAAGGCCGTATTCTTTCAGGTAAGGATAGTTGGCGTCGTTGTTCATCTCCTCGTCGCAGATTGCCTGCATATTAAGGTTCTGCGTGGAATAAATGCTAAGGCCTCCGCTGTATACGGCGTTATAAGCCTGATTTTCCGTAAATCCGCACTGATCCTGCAGGTCTGTGATGACCTGGTCGGAGAGGGCGTCCACAAAATAGCTGTAGGGGCTGTCCGTGCCTGTGGCCGCGTTTACCATCTGGATTCTCGAATAGACGTCGTCTGCCTGTGCCTCATCGTATTCGGCCTGGGTGATGTACCCCTGCGCCAGCATATCTCCTAAGACCTTATCCCGCCTCTCGGCGTTCGCCTCTGGGTCCGTTACCGGGTTCAGGGAGGAAGGGTTTTGCGCGATCCCTGCGATCGTCGCGCATTCGGACAGGTTCAGCTCCGAGACGTCCTTGTTGAAATAGCGCTTTGCCGCCGCCTGTACGCCGAGGCAGTTCTGCCCTAAATTGATCGTGTTCATATAGCTCTCCAGGATTTCCTCTTTACTCATCTGCTTTTCAATGGCGACGGCGAGGAACTGCTCCTGGATCTTCCGCTCAAGGCGGTCGTAAAACGTCTGCTCCTCTGTGAAGTTCGGGAAAATATTATTTTTAATCAATTGCTGTGTCAGGGTGCTGGCGCCCTCGGAAAAATTCCCCGATGTGATCCCGACGACAGCGGCGCGCGCGATGCCCTGCGGGTCGATTCCGTTGTGCGTGTAGAAACGCTCGTCCTCAACCGCGACAAAAGCATGCTGCAAATATTCGGGGATCTCGTCGATCGTCTTATATATGCGGTTAGAACCCTCCGCGACAAAACGCTCGATCTCTGTCGTCCCGTCGTCGGCGTACACGAAAGTGGTGAACCCGCTCGGCTTCACGTCGGAAGGGGAGATATCCGGCGCTTTATCGATAATCTTCTTTACAAACAGCCCGCCGCCGACCACGCCTGCGACCCCGACTACGACAATACAGAGCAGAAATGCTTTGAACAGCCGGACGCCGACGCGCTTTCCCTGCATGGCGGACTTGGAAGTGATTTCTTTTTGTCTCCTGGCAGCCTGTTTTCTTCCATAATTCATATGTGCTGGCCTCCTTTATGCAGGTTATTATAGCAAATATGACTGCCGAAATAAAGAAAAAAATAAAAACTTCACATTTTAATATGAAAATCTTAAGGAATCCGTTATAGTAGTAAGCAGAAGAATTGGTGGAGAGGTGTGATATAAAATGGAGGGGGATTGCAGGATCTTATATAAAGGCGGCACAGGCGAGCTGGTTGAAAAGAAGTCCCGTTTTATTGCCGCAATCCATCCGGCGAGGACAGAAGAGGAGGCGCTTGGGTTTGTCGAGTCCGAGCGGAAGAAATACTGGGACGCAAAGCATCACTGCTACGCTTATATCGTAGGAGAGATGGGGGCGGTCAGGAGATTCAGCGATGACGGCGAACCGGGCGGCACGGCGGGGAAGCCCATGCTGGAGGTTCTGGCAGGCGGGGGCCTGTGCGACGTCGTGGCAGTCGTGACCAGATATTTCGGCGGGACGCTTCTTGGGACCGGAGGGCTTGTAAGGGCGTATTCCGGCGCGGTAAAAAAGGGCCTAAAGGCCTCCGTGGCCGCTGTGCGTAAGTCTGGGATAAGGCTTAGGATTGACACGGATTATGCCGGGCTTGGGAAAATACAATATATTCTCGGACGAAAGGGGCTCCAGGCGTTGGACGTCCAATATACAGATAAGGTGACGCTCCATGTGCTGGCCTCCGACGAGGACGCGGGGAAGCTTCAGTCTGAGATCATAGAGGGCACAGGGGGAAAAGCGAAGATCACGCAGGAGGAAAGATGCCGCTTCGCCGTGATAGAGGGGAAGCCGGTTATTTTGGATACCTTTGCCTGAGGCTAAGAAGAGAGCAGATTTTATCCGCCCCGATATTTGGGATCTGTGAGGCCTTCGCTTCACTTTTTCCTCATATCGGGGCGGATGATATGGATGATATGATTTATGCGGGTTCAGACAAGCAAGGTGCGTAAGCTGTCATGGACAGTTTCTGATCCTGGTTTAGGAAAATTCCGGCTCGATCAGCCCGAAAGTCCCGTCCTTCCTCCGGTATACGACGCATACCTCATCGATCTCCGCGTTGAAGAACACAAAGAAGTTATGGCCCAGAAGCTCCATTTGCACACAGGCGTCCTCCGGGAACATTGGCTTGATGCCAAATTTTTTTGTGCGGACGATCTGGATCTCCCCGTCATCCGCCGTCTCGTCAGATTCAAACAGCTCCTTGTTGAAGTTGCTGCCCTCCTGATGCCTTGCAATCAGCTTGTTCTTGTATTTCCGAAGCTGCCGCTCGATCACTTCCTCTACTAAGTCAATGGATACATACATATCATTGCTTTCCTGCTCCGAGCGGATAATGTTGCCCTTCACAGGAATCGTCACCTCAATCTTCTGACGTTCCCTCTGCACGCTTAACGTAACGTGGATTTCCGTATCAGGAGTAAAATACCTTTCCAGTTTGCCAAGCTTGTTCTCTACGGTTTTGCTTAAGCTGGGCGTCACATCAATGTTCTTTCCGACGATGATAAATTTCATTTAAGCTCAACTCCTTTTCGATATATTCATGT
>CAZFSW010000154.1:0-3744 GCA_964521655.1 uncultured Dorea sp. | reverse complement strand
TGGAATAATGTTATCATTTTATTGCAAAGGTCAAAACGATATGCTAATATATCAGTAACAATTACTATTATTTACTTTTACCACACTTTAAGGAGGATAGTCTATGAATAAAAAGGTACTTCGCAATTTATCCTATGGGGTTTACGTGATTTCTACCTTAGATGGGGACAGGCACACCGGATGCGTGGCGAACAGCGTCATGCAGATCACGTCCTCCCCCGCCACAGTCGCGGTCAGCATGAACCACGACAACTACACCAATTCCTGCATCCAGAAATGCGGCAAATTCGCCGTCTCGATTCTCTCCGAAAAGACAGACCCCGGACTGATCGGGCAATTTGGCTTCCAGTCTGGGAAAGACACAGACAAGTTTGCCTCCGTGAAATACACGGTAAAAGAAAGCGTCGCCATACCCCTTGACACTTGCGGATATATTGTCTGTAAGGTGATCGATAAGATGGAGACCTCCACCCACACGGTTTTCCTCGGCGAGGTCATCGACGGCGACATAACCGGGGAGGCGCCAGCCATGACCTACGCCTACTACCACAACGTAGTAAAGGGCAGGAGCCCGAAGAACGCTCCCACCTATCTTCCGGAGGCGGACACGCCCCCATCAGAAAAATGGGTGTGCAGCGTCTGCGGCTATGTGTACGACGGCGAAGTTCCATTTGAGGAGCTCCCCGACACCTATGTATGCCCGATGTGCAGGCAGCCCAAAGAAAAGTTTGTCAGACAGTAACGGTGCGACAGAGAGTTTCCAGAAAGGCCCGCTTAGCCCATCGCTTCCTGATAACAGTGGATTGCGTCGATCGTCCTCTGGTAATCCTCCTTCACCTGCTGCAGGAAATCATGGGCTTCCGGCGCGATCCCGCCACGGAGCATCTCCGTCAGCTTTGCACTGGAAGCATACAGCTTCTCAAAGCCTAAGTTCTGCGCCACCCCTTTCAGCGTATGGGCGGCGCGGAACGCTTCTTCTGCCTTATCCTCTGACAATGCGCCGCACAGCGCGTCGTAGCTCGGATCATTTAAGAACTTCAGCACGAATTTCTCAATCAGCTTTTCGCTCCTGAGCCTTGCGGCCACCGCGCTGTAGTCACTCTCTATCATCGCGTACACATCTTCGATCTTCATATGCCCTCACCTTCCCGGATTTATAATTATTCAGATTATAATATATCTAAATATCTTTTTCAAGATTCTCCCTTAACAGATACTCCAAAATTCCTTCATAAGCTGCGCAGCGTTCCCCGCATCACAGACTTTCACATCCTCCCATTCCCGCGGAAACATACTCTGATTCCCGGAATCAAGGAACCGATCGTCCAGAAGGAGGATCACGCCCCGGTCTTCGTCCGTCCGTATCACCCGCCCCGCCGCCTGCAGCACCTTGTTCATCCCCGGATAGAGATAGGCGTAATCGAACCCGTTAAGCCCCTGCCCGTCAAAGTAATCCTTTAAAAGCTCCCTCTCCCTGCACACCTGCGGAAGCCCGGTTCCGGCGATGATCGCGCCAATCAGCCTATCCTCGGAAAGGTCGATCCCCTCCGAGAAAATGCCTCCCATCACGCAGAAGCCCACAAAGCTTCTGTCCCTGCGCTCCTCGAAGTTTTCCAGAAAGATTTCCCTCGCCTCCTCCGACATATACTGCGACTGGAGCACGTATTCAATCTCCCCCGCCATCGGTACGAACGCATGATAAACCTCTTCCATAAAACGATAAGACGGGAAGAACGCGATATAATTTCCAGTCCTTGCCGCCGCCGTCTGCGCGATGTACTGCGCATAACGGCGGTACATATCCTCTCCCCGCCTTTTGTACCTCGTGCTGACGTCTTTTCCGACCAGGAGCAGCCGTTTGCTGGGGTCAAACGGGGATTCGGCATAGACAGCGTAGTCCTCCTTCCCCGTGCTGAGAAGCTTTTTATAGTATTGGATCGGGAGGAGCGTGGCGGAAAAAAACACGGCGCTGCGTCCCTTTTCCAGAAATTCCTCCAGGTTCTTCGCCGGGTTCACGCAGAACAGATGGAGCCGGAAACGTCCGCTCTCCTCTATTTCCGAATAGATGATGTAATTCTCGTCCAGATGCTCATAGATATTTAAAAAATTACGGATGCCAAAATAAAAATCCAGGATTTCCCTGCGGGCTTCCTCTTTCTTATGCTCTTCTAAAAACCTCTCCAGCTCTGACATCAGGTGCAGGAGCTTCAGGTAAATGTGCGAGGCGCTCTTTAAGACCTCGCATCCTGCGCACTCCCTTTTCAGGGCAAGAAGCTGCTGATTACACTGCGCAAGCCTCGCCGCAAGTCTTGTATCCTCCGTCTTCACCAGACGCTTTACCTTCAGGAAATCCTCTTTGCAGATATCCGCGCTGTACATCTCTCTCCCGCGCTCCACGAGATTGTGCGCCTCGTCAATCAAAAACAGGTAATCACCCCGGACCCCCTCCCCGAAAAACCGGCGCAGATGGGCGTTCGGGTCAAACACGTAATTATAATCGCAGATGACCGCATCCACCCACACTGACACATCCAGGCTCATTTCATATGGGCATACCTTCCACTTGCGCGCCTGTTCTTCGAGAATCTCCCGGTTCATCTCGTCCGAAGCCACAAGAAGCTCATAGACCGCGTCATTTACCCGGTCATAATGCCCCTTCGCATAGGGGCAGCAGTCCGGGTTGCAGTCCGTCTCTTCACAGAAACAGATCTTGTCCTTCGCAGTCAGCACGATCACCTTTATCCGAAGCGCCTGCGCTTTCATCGCGTCAAACGCCTGCCATGCAGCCGTGCGCGTGATCGTCTTCGCCGTCAGGTAAAAAATCCGTTCTCCGACGCCCTCCCCTAGTGCTTTCACAGCGGGAAACAGCGTCGCAATCGTCTTTCCCACCCCGGTCGGCGCCTGGATGAACAGCTTCTTTTTTCTCAGGAATGTCCGATACACGGACTCTGCCAGCTTCTTTTGCCCCTCCCGGTAGGCGAACGGGAATTCCAGGTCCCGTATGGATGCGTCTCTTTTCTCCCGCCAGCGCACCTGATACCTGGCCCACTTTTCATAGCGCCCCACAAGCTCCCAGAACCATTCTCCGAGCTCGCCTGTGGAGTAGACGCTCTGAAACCGCCGGATATCCTCTGTCTCCATGTTGCAGTAGGTCATCTGCACCCCGATTTCCTTAAGCCCGTTCTGGACAGCGTAGATATATGCATAGCACCGCGCCTGCGCGAGATGGACCTCCGCCGGCGCGTCAAAAGCTTCCAGCTCCTTTAGAACGCCCTTGATCTCATCAATGACCGTCCCCTGCGGCGTCTCGATAATCCCGTCCGCGCGCCCCTCCAGCCGCAGGACAAAGCCCTTGCAGGGGATCTCGTACTTAAGGCTTACCTCCGCGCGGTAACCCGCGCCCATCTGCCGCTGGATCTTCCTGTGGATCCTGCCGCCGAGCAGCATCGCGTCCTTGTCCGCCGCCGTGATCCTGTTGTCGATATCCCCGCTTCGCAGGATAAACTCTACGAGGCTTCGCACGGAAATCCTGATAACCGGCTGTTTCGTGTCCATGATCCCTTCGTCCTTTCATGAAATTGTGAAAAACTCTTGCGCTTTTTTGCCGGATATGATATATTGAAGATACAAACAAGGAAAGCCAGAGAAGCGGCTACCTTCCGAATAGAACAATGCATAACCCTTTGCAGGGTCAGCCGTCACTATTGGCAGTAGTGGCGGCTATTTCTTTCCCCGGAAGACTGT
>CAZFSW010000153.1:0-3786 GCA_964521655.1 uncultured Dorea sp. | reverse complement strand
TCGTCTTCTGTGTGAGGCCTGCGCTCCCCGGCTGCGTCCGTCCGGCCCGGATATGTAAGATTCTGCTTGTAGTATAAGGGATTGGCGGGTATAATGATAGTGTCATGTGTCACGGAATGAGGGTGACAATTGTAACGGATGTTGTGGACGGGGAGAGTGTTATGCAGTCTGCGGTTGGACAGATTTTGCTGGTGATATACAGCTTTTTCACCGTGCTGGCAGTTCCGGCGGATACGGGACTGGTCGTGGCGTTTCTGGGGACGGTCGTGTATCTGTCGGCGGTGAACGTGGAGGCGCTTCAGGGGGCGAGGCCGGCGTTTATGGCTGTGTTCCTTTTGCTGTCCTGTTTTGTCCCGAAGTTCTTGCTTTTTGCCCCGGCGGTGTTATATAGTATACTGGAATGCAGAAAATATGTGTTTGCCGCTGTGCTGGGGGTACTTTGCGTTTACTTTTATTTAAAGCCGCAGCCGGAACTGTTTTTTCTGCTGCTTTTCGGCTGTGTGGCGTCCGCCTTTTTGCAGCGGCAGGCAGAGCGCTACGCGAGACTGGAGGAGCTATTTTGCCAGACGCAGGATGACGGCACGGAGTTAAACATCCTACTCCAGGAGAAGAACCGGAACATCCTGGCGAGGCAGGATGATGAAATCTACACGGCGACGCTTAAGGAGCGCAACCGCATCGCAAGGGAGATCCACGACCATGTGGGGCATATGCTTTCACGGGCGATCCTGATGGTAGGAGCCATGAAGGCGGTGAACCGGGAGGAAGCGATGAAAGAGCCGCTGGCCCAGCTTGAGGATACGCTGAACGCCGCGATGACCAATGTGCGCGCAAGCGTCCACGACCTCTACGATGATTCCGTGGATCTGCGGGAGGTATTGGAGGGCCTTGCGGCGGAGTATACATTTTGCGAGGCGGCGC
The DNA here is from genome assembly GCA_964521655.1 of uncultured Dorea sp. Lineage (GTDB taxonomy): Bacteria > Bacillota > Clostridia > Lachnospirales > Lachnospiraceae > CAPEBR01. Next base: position 2,865 of record CAZFSW010000153.1, on the reverse strand, counting down.
TTACCTATGATATGGGAAATGTAGTGCCGCGCGAGGTCAAATACAGCTTCATCGCGATCGTGAAGGAAGCGCTGAGCAACACGGCTAGGCACAGCGATGCTTCCAGAGTGGAGATCGTGGCGCGGGAGCATCCGGGGCTCTACCAGCTCATCATCCGCGATAACGGGACTGCGCCCGGTACGGACGCGGGGGCGTGGGAGAGGTTGTCCGCAGGCGCGTCTTCCGGCGGGGGATCCGGAGGAATCGGGCTTCGCAATATGAAGGACCGGGTGGGAAATCTGGGAGGGAAGCTGCAGGTCAGCGCGGAGAAAGGATTCCGTATCTTTATCACTGTGCCGAAGAAGGAGGAGATGGCGTGAGGATTGTGATTGTGGACGACGATGTGTTTGTGTCCGGCGCTCTGAAGACGATCCTGGAGGCGCATGAGGACGTCACGGTGGCCGGGACCGGCGCGGACGGCAAAGACGCCATAGAATTATACAGGAAGGAAAAGCCGGACGTGCTGCTTATGGACATCCGCATGAAGGAGATGGGCGGGCTGGCCGCTGCAGAGCAGATCTTAAGGGAAGACCCGGAGGCAAAGATCCTGCTGCTCACGACATTTTCCGATGATGAGTACATCGTGAAAGCGTTAAAATACGGGGTAAAGGGGTATCTGCTAAAGCAGGATTACGAGAGCATCCTCCCGGCGCTCTCTGCCGTGCATATGGGGCAGAGTGTGTTTGGGACCGAGATCGTCACCAGGCTCCCGGAGCTTCTCAAGGAGACGGAGGCGTTTGACTACCGGGAACACGGCCTGAGCGAGAAGGAGTACGAGGCGGTGACGCTGGTGGCGGAGGGCTTAAGCAATAAAGAGATCGCCGCGCGGATGTTCTTAAGCGAGGGGACTGTGCGCAATTATATCAGCGATGTGCTGGATAAGCTGGGGCTGCGCGACAGGACACAGCTCGCGGTATATTACCTGACGAAGAGATCGTACACAGGATCTGTTATGGGACAAGAGAGTCAAAGGATCAGGAGGGAGCGCAGGAGATGATCATATTAGGGAAACAGGAGATTGAAAAGCTGGCAGACCTGGGCCAGATCATGGACTGGATCGAGGAGGCATACCGCATATTCGGCTCGGGGGAATATTTCATGCCGCCAAGACCGGTGGTGGAGCATGAGAATAAGACGCTGATGTATATGCCTTGCTATACGAAGGACGTGATCGGGACAAAGATCCTGTCCATTTTTCCGGAAAATGCAAAGCTTGGCCTGCCGTCCATCGACGGGGTCGTACTGTTAAACGACCATGAGACGGGCGCGCCTGTTGCCGTGCTGGACGGGCAGAGCGTGACCGCATACCGCACCGGGGCCGTCGGCGGGGTGGGGATCCGGCATCTGTCAAGGCGGGACTGCCATACGGTGGGGATCGTGGGCGCGGGGACGCAGGGCTTCCATCTGGCGCTGTATGCGTGCGCGGCGCGGGATATCCATACCGTGTATGTGTATAACCACAGCAGCCGCGACCTGACGGATTATCTTGCCCGTCTGGAGCAAGCGATTGGTCATCCGCGCACGGAGGTAGTACAATGTAAGACGGTGGAGGAGTTAGTGAAAAAAAGCGAGATCATCTGCACCGCCACGCCGTCTGAAAAGCCTGTCCTCCCGGATGATAAGGAGCTCCTCGCGGGGAAATGTATCATCGCCATCGGCTCCTATACCCCGCAGATGCGGGAGATCCCGGACGCCGTCTGGGATGTGGCGGACAAGGTATACATCGAGCTTCCTTATGCGTGCGAGGAGAGCGGGGATCTAAGCCAGCCGCTCGCCGAAGGGCGTATAGACGGAAGCCGGATCGCACTTATGGATAGGCTGCTTGCGGCGGGAGGGCTGCGGGAAGAGCCCGTGGGGAAGACGACGTATTTTAAGTCCGTGGGGATGGCGCTCTTTGACATCTGTGTGGCGAAGGGGCTGTTGGAGAAAGCAAAAAAGTGATTTTATTATAGATTATGAGATGGCGGCATAAGAAAGGAGATTATCATTATGGCTATGGAAGAACAGCAGAATGGATGCAGCCCTTCGGACTGCGCGGGCTGTGAGCACGCGGATTCCTGCAAAAGTAAGCCGCAGGATTTCAGGAAACCGGCGAACCAGTTTTCAAAGATCGGGAAGGTCATCGCGGTGGTGAGCGGGAAGGGCGGCGTCGGGAAGTCGATGGTGACAGCATCCCTTGCGCGGATGATGAGGGAGAACGGATTTTCCGTGGGGATCCTGGATGCGGATATCACGGGGCCTTCGATCCCGAAGATGTACGGCATCCATGAGAAAGCCACAGGCAGCGGGGAGGCGATCTTTCCCTGTGAGGCAGAGGACGGGACAAAGATCATGTCCATCAACCTGCTTCTGGAAGATGAGTCCGACCCGGTTATCTGGAGGGGGCCGGTCATCGCGGGCGTGGTGACGCAGTTCTGGACAGATGTGATGTGGGGAGAGCTGGATTATCTTTTCGTCGATATGCCGCCGGGAACCGGCGACGTGCCGCTTACGGTATTCCAGTCGCTTCCGGTGGACGGAGCTGTTATTGTGACCTCGCCGCAGGACCTGGTGAAGATGATCGTAAAGAAAGCGTATGGCATGGCGAGGCAGATGGATATCCCGGTGCTTGGGGTCGTGGAGAATTACAGCTATCTCGTCTGCCCGGACTGCGGGAAGAAGATTTCCGTGTTCGGGGAAAGCCGCGTGGAGGAAGTGGCCAGGGAGCTGGATATCCCGGTGCTTGGCAGGATGCCGGTTGACGAGGAGCTTGCGCGGGCAGTGGAGGAAGAGAAGTTCTCGCAGGTGAGCAACGGGTATCTGAAAGAGGCTGTGAATAAATTATAA
>CAZFSW010000152.1:0-3800 GCA_964521655.1 uncultured Dorea sp. | reverse complement strand
AGGTGGAGAACGCCTGTTTTCATATTTCACAGGGAATTTTCTTTTCGCTGTTTTTTGTAAAAACAAAATTTGTCAATTCATTTACTTTAGCGTTTTATTTTGCTAAAATATATTTTGTTAATGCATTACGGAATGAATCTGAAGGAGGAGAAAATATGTTAGAAAGTTTCTTTAAGCTGAAGGAAAATGGAACAGACGTCAAAACGGAGGTTCTTGCCGGCGTTACCACATTTATGACGATGGCGTATATCCTTGCCGTCAACCCAAATATCCTGTCGGCGGCGGGGATGGATTCCGGCGCGGTGTTTACTGCCACGGCGGTGGCCGCGCTGGTCGGGACGCTTCTGATGGCGCTGCTCGCGAACTATCCGTTTGCCCTCGCGCCGGGCATGGGGCTTAACGCCTACTTCGCGTACACGGTGGTGCTCGGGATGGGCTATAGCTGGGAGGTCGGGCTGACTGCGGTGTTTGTGGAGGGAATTATCTTTATCATCCTCTCCCTTACCAATGTGCGGGAGGCGATTTTTAACGCGATCCCGCTGAACCTCAAGGCGGCGGTCAGCGTCGGCATCGGCCTGTTCATCGCGTTTATCGGGCTGCAGAATGCGAATATCGTAGTGGGCGGCTCGACACTTCTGGAGCTGTTCTCCCTTGACGGCTATAATGCCGCGAAGGGCGTGGAGGCGACCTTTAACGATGTGGGCATTACCGTGCTTCTTGCCATCGTCGGCGTCTTGATCACGGGCGTCCTCGTGGTTAAGAATATCAAGGGAAATATCCTGTGGGGCATCCTGATCACGTGGCTTCTTGGGATCATCTGCCAGTTCGCGGGACTTTACGTGCCGAATGCAGAGCTTGGCTTCTACAGCCTGCTCCCGGATTTTAGCGGCGGCCTGTCAGTGCCGAGCATCATGCCCGTTTTCGGCAAGCTACAGTTTGACGGGATCTTTTCTTTGAATTTTGTAGTGGTTGTCTTTGCATTTTTATTTGTGGACATGTTTGATACGATCGGGACGCTGATCGGCGTCGCGTCTAAGGCGGATATGCTGGATCAGGACGGGAAGCTCCCGCGCATACGGGGCGCGCTTCTCGCGGACGCGATAGCGACGACAGTAGGCGCGGTCGCAGGGACGACCACGACGACCACCTATGTGGAGAGTGCTTCCGGCGTGACCGAGGGCGGCAGGACCGGGCTTACCGCAGCGACTACAGCGATCCTCTTCGGGCTGTCCCTGCTGCTTTCCCCGATTTTCCTCGCGATTCCGTCCTTCGCGACGGCTCCGGCGCTGATCGTCGTAGGCTTCTATATGCTGACCAATGTGGTAAATATTGATTTTGGCGACATATCCGAGGCGCTCCCGTGTTATATCTGCATCGCGGCAATGCCGTTCTTCTACAGCATTTCCGAAGGAATTTCGATGGGGGTCATCTCCTACGTGGTATTGAACCTCTTGACTGGAAAAGCGAAGGAGAAGAAAATCAGCGCGCTGATGTACGTGCTGGCGGTATTATTCATCTTGAAATATATATTTTTGTAAAAGTGGAAAGCGGCGCGGGGTGCCCCTGGTCTGGGCGCGCCGCATTTGCTGATTCTGGATATCGTTTTGGGGGAAGTGTATGTCCCGGAAGGAGGCGCTATGGATAAGATCAAGATACTTGTCGTGGACGATGAGAGCAGAATGCGCAAGCTTGTGCGCGATTTTCTGGAGCGGGAGGGCTACCGCGTCCTTGAGGCAGGGGATGGCGAGACCGCGATGGAGATTTTTTACGCGGAAAGCGACATTGCGCTTTTGATCCTGGACGTCATGATGTCGAAGATGGACGGATGGCAGGTGTGCCGCGAGGTAAGGCAGTCCTCGAAAGTGCCGATCATCATGCTGACGGCGCGCGGGGAGGAGCGGGATGAGCTGCGGGGGTTTGAACTTGGCGTGGACGAGTATATCTCCAAGCCATTCAGCCCGAAGATCCTTGTGGCGCGGGTATCGGCAATCCTCAGACGCTCCCGTGCGCTGAGCGATGAAGCGCCGCTTGACATCGGCGGGATTATGCTTGACAAGGCGGCGCACGAGGTGAGGGTTGACGGGAAAGTCGTTGAGCTCAGCTATAAGGAGTTCGAGCTTCTGTTATATTTTATGGAAAATCAGGGCATCGCGCTTTCCAGGGAGAGGATTCTCAACAATGTGTGGAATTATGATTATTTCGGGGACGCCAGGACCATTGATACGCATGTCAAGAAGCTGCGCAGCAAGCTGGGCGACAAGGGGAACTATATCAAGACCATCTGGGGCATGGGCTATAAGTTCGAGGTGGACTAGATGAAGCACTCAATCGGGCGGCAGATGACCGCTGTATTTATCGGGCTGATCGTGTCTACGCTCCTGATCCTCTTTATTATCAATGTCTGGTTTCTGGAGCCGTACTACATCCACAACAAAAAGGCAGAGTTCGTCCAGATGTACGAGGATCTGAAAACGGCTGTGGAGTCAGGCTCTATCGAGGAAAATGCCACGCAGGGCGTGCTGCGCAGCACGGCGGAAAAAAACAGCATTTCTTTTCTCATCGTGGACAGCGAGAATACGCGTATGCTGACGAACGTACAAGATATGGAAATGCTTCAGAATCAGCTTGTCGGTTATCTGCTGGGCCAGACGCAGAAGGACAGCCAGATCCTGGAGAGTACGGAGGATTACCAGCTTACGCAGTCCAAAGACCCGTGGAATGCGACAGAATACATTGAGATGTGGGGGAGCTTTGACGATGGGAGCCGCTTCCTGCTGCGAAGCCCGCTGGAGAGTATCCAGGAGAGCGTCAAGCTTTCCAACCGTTTCCTGCTCGTCATCGGATGCGCGATGGCGGTCATCTGTGCCGCGCTGGTGTGGTATTTTTCCGAGAAGTTCGCAAAGCCGGTGCGGGAACTCGCCGAATTGTCCAAGCGGATGGCAGACCTGGATTTTGAGGTGAAGTACACGAGCGGGGGCGAGAATGAGATCGGAGAGCTCGGCGAGAACTTCAACCGTATGTCGGAGAAGCTGGAGCAGACGATATCGGAGCTTAAGGGCGCGAACAACAGCCTGCAAAAAGACATCGAGCGCAAGGAAAAGCTGGAGCAGATGCGAAGCGAATTTATGGGAAATGTCTCCCACGAGCTAAAAACCCCCATCTCGCTGATCCAGGGCTACGCGGAAGGACTGAAGGAAGGGGTAAAGGACGACCCGGAAAACAGAGACTTCTACTGCGATGTCATCATCGACGAGGCGGCGAAGATGAACCGGATGGTGAAAAACCTGATGGCGTTAAATGAATTGGAGTTCGGGGACGAGGAGGTAGAATTTGAGCGTTTCGACCTCGCGGCAGTCATCAGCGGCGTGCTTCAAAGCATGGAAATCCTCGCCCAGCAGAAGCAGGCGAAGGTCATTTTCCGGCAGAAGGAGCCGGTCTATGTGTGGGCAGACGAGTTCAAGACCGAGCAGGTGGTGCGCAACTATGTGAGCAACGCCTACAATCATCTGGACGGGGAGCGCGTGGTCGAGGTGAAGCTTCAGGCGGAGGACGGCAAGGTGCGGGCCAGCGTATTTAACACCGGGCTTCCGATCCCGGAGGAAGCGCTTGCGCATATCTGGGATAAATTTTACAAGGTAGACAAGGCGCACACGAGAGAATATGGGGGAAATGGCATCGGGCTTTCGATCGTGAAAGCGATCATGGAAACCTTCCACCAGGAGTACGGCGTCCGCAACTATGACAATGGGGTTGAATTCTGGTTTGAGCTGGACGCATAGCGCGGCGGCAGGCGCAGGCGT
>CAZFSW010000151.1:0-3831 GCA_964521655.1 uncultured Dorea sp. | reverse complement strand
GGGCAGACGGCGCGCCGGGCGGAGGGACGAGGATGGAGCTTTCGTTTCGGTGAAAATCGAAAATCAAAAAAACCCGCAAAATCCCTTGACAACCGCAAAAATTCGTAATAAACTATTTTAGCGCGCATAAGAAACGCACTATTTTTGTGCGCGTATTCATTTATACGTAAGCCCGAATCAACTGCTATTGTGAATCATTCGGGCAAAATGCAGCTTATTCTTATCATAGGAGGTGACAGAGAATGCCAACATTTAACCAGCTAGTCAAAAAAGGGCGTGAGACATCAGTTAAGAAGTCTACGGCCCCGGCGCTGCAAAAAGGCTACAATTCTCTCAGGAAGAGGGCGACCAATGACTCCGCCCCGCAGAAGAGAGGCGTGTGTACGGCGGTAAAGACCGCTACGCCGAAAAAGCCTAATTCAGCGCTTCGGAAGATCGCAAGGGTGCGTCTTTCCAACGGCATCGAGGTGACAAGCTATATTCCGGGCGAAGGGCACAACCTTCAGGAGCACAGCGTCGTCTTGATCCGCGGCGGAAGAGTAAAAGACCTTCCGGGTACGAGATACCATATCATCAGGGGAACGCTCGATACGGCGGGCGTTGCGAAGAGACGGCAGGCGCGTTCAAAATACGGCGCGAAACGGCCGAAAGACGCGAAAAAGTAAACCCTTATTCACAAACAGAGCTATGATAAAGTAAGTTGCATATAATCCTGAATGCACTACACAGTATCATTAGAACGACATATGTGAGTACCGATGAATTAATCAGAAATGTTTAAGGAGGGAAGGACCGTGCCACGTAAGGGACATACTCAGAAAAGAGACGTATTAGCAGACCCGTTATACAATAACAAGGTGGTGACAAAGCTTATCAATAACATTATGTTAGATGGTAAGAAGGGCGTCGCCCAGAAGATCGTGTACGGGGCATTTGAAAGAGTCGAAGCCAAATCCGGCAAGCCCGCGATTGAAGTGTTTGAAGAGGCGATGCACAATATCATGCCGGTGCTTGAGGTGAAGGCCAGACGTGTCGGCGGCGCGACATACCAGGTTCCGATCGAAGTCAGGGCCGACAGGAGACAGGCGCTCGCGCTGCGCTGGCTGACCGCGTATTCCCGCAAGAGAGGCGAGAAGACGATGCAGGAGAGGCTGGCAAATGAGATCCTTGATGCGGCGAACAATACCGGCGCATCGGTGAAGAAGAAAGAAGACATGCATAAGATGGCTGAAGCAAATAAGGCATTTGCTCATTACAGATTCTAGGAGGCAACGATGGCTGAAAGAGAATATCCATTAGAGAGGACAAGAAATATCGGTATTATGGCTCATATTGATGCCGGTAAGACTACGTTGACGGAACGTATTCTCTATTACACAGGCGTAAACTACAAGATCGGCGATACGCACGAGGGCACTGCGACGATGGACTGGATGGAGCAGGAGCAGGAGAGGGGCATCACGATCACATCTGCAGCTACGACGTGCCACTGGACACTGGAGGAGAATGGCAAGCCGAAGCCGGACGCGCTGGAGCACAGGATCAATATCATCGACACTCCGGGACACGTTGACTTCACGGTAGAGGTGGAGCGTTCTCTGCGCGTGCTGGACGGAGCGGTGGGCGTATTCTGCGCAAAGGGCGGTGTGGAGCCACAGTCAGAAAATGTATGGCGTCAGGCAGACACATATAATGTGCCGAGAATGGCATTTATCAACAAGATGGATATCCTGGGAGCGGATTTCTTTAATGCGGTTGACCAGATCCGGACGAGGCTTGGCAAGAACGCCATATGCCTCCAGCTTCCGATCGGCAAGGAGGATGATTTTAAGGGAGTCGTCGATCTGATGGAAATGCAAGCCTATATCTATAAGGATGAGAAGGGCGAGGACGTTTCCGTGGAAGCTATCCCGGAGGACATGAAGGAGGACGCGGAGCTCTACCATTCAGAGATGGTTGAGAAAATCTGCGATCTCGATGACGACCTGATGATGGAGTATCTGGAGGGGAATGAGCCTTCCACAGAGGATATGAAGCGGGTGCTGAGAAAAGCAACCTGCGAATGTACGGCGGTTCCGGTATGCTGCGGCTCTGCCTACAGGAACAAGGGCGTCCAGAAGCTCTTGGATGCAGTTCTGGAATATATGCCCGCCCCTACGGATATCCCGGCAATCAAGGGTACCGATATGGACGGCAATGAGGTGGAACGGCACTCTTCGGATGAAGAACCGTTTTCCGCCCTTGCATTTAAGATCATGACAGACCCGTTTGTAGGGAAGCTTGCATATTTCCGGGTTTACTCCGGCACGATGAACGCAGGTTCCTATGTGCTGAACGCGACAAAGGGAAAGAAGGAGCGCGTCGGGCGCATCCTTCAGATGCACGCTAACAAGCGGGCGGAATTGGACAAGGTATATTCCGGCGACATCGCGGCTGCGATCGGCTTCAAGCTCACGACCACGGGCGACACGCTCTGCGACGAGCAGCATCCGGTGATTCTGGAATCTATGGAATTTCCGGAGCCGGTTATCGAGCTGGCGATCGAGCCGAAGACGAAAGCATCGCAGGGCAAGCTTGGAGAATCTCTTGCGAAGCTTGCGGAGGAGGACCCGACTTTCCGCGCGCACACAGATAAGGAAACCGGACAGACGATCATCGCCGGGATGGGCGAGCTCCATCTGGAGATTATCGTTGACCGCCTCCTGCGCGAGTTCAAGGTCGAGGCGAATGTGGGCGCTCCACAGGTCGCGTATAAGGAAGCGTTTACGAAGGCCGTGGAGGTGGACAGCAAGTACGCGAAGCAGTCCGGTGGACGCGGGCAGTACGGACACTGTAAGGTGAAATTCGAGCCGATGGATGCGAACGCGGAGGAGACATTTATCTTTGAATCCACCGTGGTCGGCGGAGCGATCCCGAAGGAATACATCCCGAAGATCGGGGAAGGGATCGAGGAAGCGATGCAGTCCGGCATCCTCGGAGGCTTCCCGGTCGTGGGCATCAAGGCGAATGTGTACGACGGCTCCTACCATGAGGTAGACTCCAGCGAGATGGCATTCCACATCGCCGGTTCGCTGGCGTTCAAGGACGCGATGAGGAAAGCAGACCCGGTCCTTTTGGAGCCGATTATGAAAGTCGAGGTGACGATGCCGGAGGAATACATGGGCGACGTGATCGGGGATATCAATTCACGCCGCGGACGTATCGAGGGCATGGATGACCTGGGCGGCGGGAAGATCGTGCGCGGGTTCGTCCCGCTATCCGAGATGTTCGGATACTCGACAGACCTCCGCTCTAAGACGCAGGGGCGCGGGAACTACTCGATGTTCTTTGAGAAATATGAGCAGGTTCCGAAGTCCGTACAGGAAAAAGTATTGTCAAATAAGTAATTCAACAATTAAATATTAAAAAGTCTTGAAAAACTATATGATTTGAAATATAATCAATGTTAGCCGAGCAAACGTAAATCATTAAAATTGCCCGACAGGGCTATAATTAAGGAGGATATTCAAAATGGCTAAAGCTAAATTTGAGAGAACAAAACCGCATTGTAATATCGGTACAATTGGTCACGTTGACCACGGCAAGACGACCTTGACAGCTGCCATCACAAAGGTTCTGTCCAGGAGAGTGGCAGGAAATGCGGAAGTTGCATTTGATAATATCGACAAAGCACCGGAAGAGAGGGAGCGTGGGATCACGATTTCTACCGCGCACGTTGAGTACGAGACAGAGAAGCGCCACTATGCGCACGTGGACTGCCCGGGACATGCGGACTATGTTAAGAACATGATCACAGGATCAGCCCAGATGGACGGCGCGATCCTCGTAGTT
>CAZFSW010000150.1:0-3832 GCA_964521655.1 uncultured Dorea sp. | reverse complement strand
GAGACGGATATCACGGTATCTCTGAATCTTGACGGCTCGGGGAAAAATGACATACATACCGGGATCGGTTTTTTCGACCATATGCTGGACGGCATGGCGAGGCACGGACTGTTTGACCTTGCGGTCCGGGCTAAGGGGGACCTGGGCGTGGACTGCCACCATACGGTGGAGGATACGGGAATCGTGCTGGGGCAGGCAATCCGGGAGGCGGTTGGTAAGAAGAAGGGAATCAGGCGTTATGGCTCTATGATCCTGCCGATGGACGAGACGCTCGCGCTCTGCGCCATAGACCTTTCGGGGAGGCCGTATCTTGTGTTCCACGCGGATTTCAGGGCGGAGAGGCTCGGCGGGCTGGAGACGGAGACGCTCCGAGAATTTTTCTGCGCGGTTTCCAACAATGCAATGATGAACCTGCATCTGAAGATCTTAGAAGAGGGAAACAGCCACCATATGGCGGAAGCGCTGTTTAAAAGCTTCGGGAAAGCGCTTGACATGGCGACGATGAAAGAGCCGCGCATCGAAGAGGCGTGGACGACAAAAGGAAGCCTGTAAGAAGGAGACGGACGATGAATTATAAAAGATTGATCCCCTGCATCTTTGTCAAAGGGGAGAGAATGACGGACTGGTTCGGGGATGGGAAGCTTTTGCCCGGCGACCCGGCGGAATTGGCGAAAGCGTACAGTGACGGTGGCGCAGATGAGCTGCTTCTCTTCGATGTTTCGGATACTGGAGAGCAGCATGAAGCGGCAATCGGCCTGCTGCGCCGCATGAACCGCGTGATCGAGATCCCGGTTACGGCTGGCGGCAATATCAGGAGGCTGGAGGACGTCAAGAAGATCCTGTACGCGGGGGCGAAACGGGCGATGGTGAACCTTGCGCTTCCCGGAGGAGCCAGCCTTATTGAAAATGCGTCGAAGCGCTTCGGGAAAGAGAAGATCGGTGTATGCCTGGAGGATTTCGATATGCTTTTTAAACATCAGCGCGTCATCTGCGGCTGCTGCAGGGAACTTGTTTTTATGCGTATGCCGGATCTGGATTCTGTGGGGAATATCACGGATATCCCCTGCGTCATCGTGACTGATACGGCGAAGGAGGAAGAGCTGTTCCAGATCCTTGAGAATCCGGAGGTAAAGGGCGTGTCCGGAAAGCTGATCAGCCAGAGAGACACCAGCATATTTGCATTCAAGGAAAAATGCGTGCAAAGAGGGATACGGATGACCTCGTTTGAGAGCAGCATGGAGTTTAGGGACTTCAAGACGGACGAGAAGGGGCTGCTCCCGGTCATCGTGCAGCATTACAGGACGCAGGATGTGCTGATGCTCGCCTATATGAACGAGGAGGCGTTTTACAAGACTATCCGGACAGGAAAAATGACGTATTTCAGCAGAAGCCGCCAGAAGCTGTGGGTGAAGGGCGAAACAAGCGGGCATTTCCAGTATGTGAAATCACTGACGGTGGACTGCGACTGCGACACATTGCTCGCGAAGGTCGAGCAGATCGGGCCTGCCTGCCACACCGGGAACCCAACCTGTTTTTATCAGCGGATCGCGGGGGCGGAGCATACGCAGAGAAATCCGCTGCGTATTTTCGAGACGGTGTATGACACGATTATAGACCGCAGGGATAATCCGAAGGAGGGCTCTTATACGAATTATCTCTTTGAGAAGGGGATCGATAAGATATTGAAAAAGGTGGGTGAGGAGGCCACGGAAATCGTAATTGCCGCCAAAAATCCCAATCCAGAGGAGATGAAATACGAGATGGCAGATTTCCTCTACCACGCGATGGTGCTTATGGTGGAAAAAGGGTTAAAATGGGAGGATATTACGAGGGAACTGGCAGAAAGGTGAAAAACCGCGCAAAGATAAAACTGCGTTTACTCTGCGTCCGCCCTGCGGGCAGCTTATGGCAGGCGGGAACGGGCAATTATGACAAGCAGAAACCGGGATCGCGCAGATAATTTGGAGGTAGTGCCAATTGTATTTTTTGCGGGAGTATATTAGACTGAAAAAGGAAAGGTGTATCCGCGTTTAGACGGACACAAAAATGGCGTCAGCGCGCGCCGGGATAAAAAAACAGATGTACATAAGGAGCATGGCATTCATGGAAGAGTTCGGGAAGGTTACGACGGGGCTTGGCGAGGAATGCGGTGTGTTTGGGGCCTATGATATGGACGGGGGCGATGTTGCCCCATCTATCTATTATGGGCTTTTTGCGTTACAGCACCGCGGACAGGAAAGCTGCGGCATCGCAGTCACAGATACATATGGAGACCGCAAGGTACGGACAAAAAAAGGGCTTGGGCTCGTCAATGAGGTATTTGACGAGGAGGCACTTGCCGGACTAAATGGCAATCTGGGAGTGGGGCATGTGCGTTATTCTACCGCAGGCGGTTCCAGAGCGGAAAATGCGATGCCACTGGTCATTAATTATGTAAAGGGGACTCTGGCAATTGCCCATAATGGAAATCTGACGAATGCCGCAAAGCTTCGGCATGAGCTGGAATATACCGGGGCGATTTTTCAGACCACCACTGACTCCGAGGTAATCGCTTATCACATCGCAAGAGAGCGGCTGCATACGAAAAAAGCAGAGGACGCCGTGAAAAAGGCGATGGAGAAAATCAGGGGCGCTTACGCGCTGGTCATCAGCTCGCCGAGAAAATTAATCGGGGTACGGGATCCTTACGGCCTGAAGCCCCTGTGTATCGGAAAACAGGGCAATATATATTTTCTGGCGTCGGAGAGCTGCGCTATCTCTGCAGTAGGGGCAGAGTTTGTGCGGGACGTCATGCCAGGGGAGATAGTGAGCTTTACCAGGCATGGCATGAAGTCAGATATGAGCATGGCAATCCCGCCGGAAAAGCATGCGCGGTGCATTTTTGAATATATTTACTTTGCACGGATGGACAGCGTCATCGACCAGGTAAATGTGTATCATGCAAGAATCATAGCGGGAAAGGCCCTTGCTGAAGTGTATCCGGCAGAGGCCGATCTGGTGGTGGGCGTGCCGGATTCCGGGCTGGTCGCCGCCAAAGGGTATTCCGAATATTCGGGCATCCCTTATGGGATGGCATTCCACAAGAACAGCTATGTGGGGCGGACATTCATCAAGCCCAGGCAGAGCGAACGGGAAAACAGCGTCAGGATCAAGCTAAGCGTAATCGAGGAAGTAGTGCGGGGCAAGCGGATCGTCATGGTGGACGACTCCATCGTGCGCGGCACTACCTGCGCTAACATCATCCGAATGCTGAAAAAGGCGGGCGCAACAGAAGTGCATGTGCGGGTCAGCTCGCCTCCATTTCTTTATCCGTGCTATTTTGGGACAGACGTGCCGACGGACAAGCAGCTGATCGCCCATTCCCGCACGCCGGAACAGATCCGGGAGATCATAGGGGCGGACTCACTTGGCTATATGAAGGTAGAAAAGCTAAAGGAGATGGTAGGAGACCTGGGGTATTGCGATGCTTGCTTTACAGGAAATTATCCCATGAGGACGCCGGGAAAGGATATTTCTTTAGCGTTTGAATGATGGCGGGCAGAACAATGCCACAGGTGATTTTGAAAACCCTTGATGCTGTAGAAAAAAGAAAACACCGGACGCGCCATGCCTGACAGGGCATCCGGCCGACGTCCGGTAAACTGGAGTATACGGGACTTGAACCCGTGGCCTCCACACTGCCAGTGTGGCGCGCTCCCAACTGCGCTAATACCCCGTGGAAAATATTATAACATCAATGCCGGGGAAAATCAAGAGACAACCCGGGCTTTTCCCCCGCTTGAAGGCTATACTTAAGATCTTGTTTTCACTCAATCCCCAAGTTCAACCCACA
>CAZFSW010000149.1:0-3841 GCA_964521655.1 uncultured Dorea sp. | reverse complement strand
AGCCGTGCTCGTAGAAATTCATCAGCATATTGTAATCCTTCTCCAGCCTTGATACTGTGGGGATCAGCGGGCGGAGGACGTAGATCTTCCCTTCCTTTTCCAATCGCTCGATCATCTCCATCTGGCGGTTGTACCTTAAGTTGCGCAGAAGCGCCGTGTGTACAAGCGCTGGATAAGACTTGTATGCTTTCTTGTACATTTTCGCCGTGCCCTTTGAGATGGGCTTCTTGCGGTAGCCGGGGTTCCTTGTGAGGATGACGACGATTTTTTTATTTCCTTTGCCGACTGCCCTTCCGATGGGGACGGAGTCCGCAAGCCCGCCGTCCAGGTACGGGGTATCGTCCACATTTACAATAGGGGAGATGAGAGGCATGCTGCTCGAAGCGCGGCACAGCTTCATAAGCCGTTTCCGGTCGCTTTTTTCGGACAGGTAGTCCGCTTTCCCGGTCAGGCAGTTCGTCGCCACGATCTCACATTCTATCTCCGATGCAAAAAACGTGTCGTAATCAAAGGGAATCAGCTCATTCGGGTATCTGTCAAATACCATATCCATGTCCAAAAGACTTTTTTCCCTGATGAATTTGGTGAAGCCATAGTAGTAATCGTACTTTTTATCCTTGTGGATGATGCAGTCCCGCGTCCTGCCGATCTGACGGGATACATAGTCCACGCCGTTGCAGGAACCCATCGACACACCGATGACACAGGAGAGGTACACATCCCTTTCCATGAGGTAATCCAGCGCGCCGGAGGTGAAGACGCCCCTTGTCGCGCCGCCCTCCAGCACTAAGGTTGCTTCTATCATATCATTTCGTCCCCTTTCTGAATGGCTCGTGTCTGCTTTTTGATTCTACTAGTATACCATAAACCCTAAGCTCGTGAAAGACCTCGCTTGGTATTCTGTTTTATAATTTGCAAAATATCTATTGATATAGCGGGCGACTGACACTATAATAATTGTTACAGCCATGTTTCCTTTGATGAAGGATTGCTGCGGCGTATGTGCGCCTGCATTTAGATCCGGCATGGCTGCAGAACATAGCTCCTCCCTGCGGGACAGGAGCACAGCCTCTGTGTGGAAGTAGAGCTTGTGGGAAAGGATGGCGGCGGGTTGCTTGATAATCTGAAAGACATAACCGATTGCAATGATCTGGAGCTGATCCGGATCCTTCAGACAGATCTCTACGACCAGGAGCTATATACGGCGGCAGATCGTATGCGGCGGCAGTACTATGGGGAAGAGGTCTATGTCCGCGGACTGATCGAGTTCTCAAACTATTGTAAAAATGATTGCTATTACTGCGGCATCAGGGCGCATAATGCGGATGCCAGGCGGTACCGCCTGACAAGGGAAGAGATCCTGTCCTGTTGTCATGAGGGCTATGATCTGGGGTACAGGACCTTCGTACTGCAAAGCGGGGAGGATCTGCAGTATTCGGACAGGGATATATGCGAGATTGTCTATAGCATAAAAAGTGAGCATCCGGATTGTGCCGTCACGCTTTCGATCGGGGAGAAGCCCAGACAGAGCTACAGGGAATACTTCGCGGCGGGGGCAGACCGGTATCTGCTGCGGCATGAGACAGCAGATGAGACGCACTACAAAATGCTGCACCCGGCTTCCATGTCGCTGAAAAACCGCAAAAGATGCCTGTTTGACCTAAAAGAAATCGGCTATCAGGTAGGCGCCGGATTCATGGTCGGATCGCCGTATCAGACAACGGAGCATTTGGTTTGCGACATCCGTTTTTTGCAGGAGCTGCAGCCGGATATGATCGGGATCGGGCCGTATCTTACCCACCATGAAACGCCTTTTTCGTCCTTCCCGGATGGAAGCCTGCCGCTGACACTCCGCCTGATAGCCATCTTAAGATTGCTGTTTCCATATGCGCTGATACCGGCGACAACAGCCCTGGGAACCATAGCGCCCGATGGCCGCGAGCGGGGGCTTAAGGCGGGAGCCAATGTCGTAATGCCGAATCTCTCCCCCGTAAATGTCCGCAAGCTATATGAGCTTTATGAGAATAAGATCTGCACCGGCGAGGAGTCCGCGCAGTGCAGGGGCTGTCTGGAGCGGCGCGTAAAGGCCGCCGGATATAGGATCGTGACTGATATTGGAAATGTTAAAAGGAGACCCGCAGCCAAATTTCCACGTCGCTCTTGTAAACCCGAAACCGCTCTGATAAGATAATCATAGTTATGGGCGCTGGAGAAATACAAGGATTCTGTGAATGACAGGATTGAGGGAATTAACCCTGCGACCGGGAAACACTTTTCGGGCTTGAAGACGGGGCAGCCCGCTTGGAAAAGAATGAGATACAGATTCAGCACAGAGGGGAAATGCTATGGAGCAGATGACACTATTTGAACGGAAGATCCCACAGCCGCTTGCGGACCGCCTGCGCCCCCGCACCCTGGACGAATTCGTGGGTCAGACACATTTGCTGGGGCGCGGGAAGGTGCTGCGCAACCTGATTGAGAGCGACCAGATTTCTTCCATGATCTTCTGGGGGCCGCCGGGGGTGGGGAAAACCACGCTTGCCCGGATCATCGCCAACCGGACCAACGCGGCGTTTATTGACTTCTCGGCTGTGACCAGCGGGATCAAGGAGATCCGAAGCGTCATGCAGAAAGCGGAGGACAACCGCCAGTACGGGGAGCGGACGATCGTCTTCGTGGATGAGATTCACAGGTTTAACAAGGCGCAGCAGGATGCGTTCCTGCCCTTTGTGGAGAAGGGCAGCATTATCCTGATCGGGGCTACGACGGAGAATCCGTCCTTTGAGATTAACAGTGCGCTGTTATCGAGGTGTAAGGTATTCGTCTTAAAGGAGCTGGGGACGGAAGAGCTGACGGCGCTTCTGAAGCGCGCGCTGACGAATGAGAAGGGCTTTGGCGGGCAGAAGATCCACATTTCGGATGAAATGCTGGAGATGATCAGCCTGTTTGCCAACGGGGACGCGCGGACTGCGCTGTCAACGCTGGAAATGGTGATCCTGAACGGAGATATGGACGGCGCGGGCGAGGTGACGGTCACGGAGGAGACGCTGGAGCAGTGTACCTCAAAGAAAGCGCTATTATATGATAAAAAGGGCGAGGAGCATTACAACCTGATCTCTGCGCTCCACAAGTCCATGCGCAATTCCGACCCGGACGCGGCGGTCTACTGGCTGGCGCGGATGCTGGAGGCGGGGGAAGACCCGCTATATATCGCCAGGCGCGTCGTGCGGTTTGCCAGTGAGGACGTGGGGCTGGCAGATCCAGATGCGCTGGGGCTCTGTGTCGCCGCTTATCAGGCGTGCCATTTTATCGGGATGCCGGAGTGCAGCGTGCATCTGACGGAGGCGGTCGTCTATCTTGCACTTGCGCCAAAGTCCAATGCGATGGAGGTCGCCTATAATGAGGCCAGGGCGGACGCCGCCGAACAGCTTGCCGATCCTGTGCCGCTGGTCATCCGCAACGCGCCTACGGCTCTTATGAAGGAGCTGGAATACGGCAAAGGGTATCAGTACGCCCATGATACGCAGGAAAAGCTTACAGATATGCAATGCCTGCCGGATTCCCTGGCGGGCAGGGAATATTACCGGCCCACGGAGGAGGGGCGGGAAGCGCAGTTTAAGGAAAGGCTCCGGCAGATTAAGGAGTGGGTCGCGGCAAAGCGGGCGGAGAAATAAAGCCAAAATAAAGCAAGCCCAAAACAGCCAAAATAAATGTAAATTAAGCGAAAAAAGGCTTGATTTTTTAAAAATCTTTGCTATAATAATAAATGTTCGTCAGGCAAAAACGGACGCTGGTGCGGATTGGTGTAATGGCAGCACAGCAGACTCTGACTCTGTTAGTA
>CAZFSW010000148.1:0-3845 GCA_964521655.1 uncultured Dorea sp. | reverse complement strand
CTACTGCGGCGGTTTTTAAGACGGAGGTTTATAGAGGACATGGAAACCTACAAGCAGGAATTTATTGAGTTCATGGTGGAGAGCGACGCGCTGAAGTTCGGGGAATTTACGCTAAAGAGCGGGCGCAAATCTCCGTTTTTCATGAATGCGGGCTCGTACATTACCGGTCCGCAGCTTCAGCGGCTTGGCAGATATTACGCGGAGGCGATTAAGAACAGCTACGGCACGGACTTTGACGTGCTGTTCGGCCCTGCCTACAAGGGGATCCCGATTGCCGTCTCGACGGCGATTGCGTTTGACGAGCTGTACGGCAAGAAGGTCCGCTACTGTTCCAACCGCAAGGAGGCAAAGGATCACGGGGATGCGGGACTTTTGCTGGGGAGCAGCCTCCATGACGGCGACCGGATCGTGATCGTCGAGGATGTGACGACGTCGGGGAAATCAATTGAAGAGACATTTCCGATCATCAAGGCTCAGGCGGACGTGGAGGTGCGGGGGCTGATGGTGTCCCTGAACCGCATGGAGGTCGGGAAGGGCGGGGAGAAATGCGCCCTCGACGAAATCCGGGATCTGTACGGGTTTGAGACGGACGCGATTGTCACGATGGAGGAAGTGACAGAATATCTGTATAACAGGGAAGTAAACGGAAAAGTCGTGATTGACGGCACATTAAAGGCAAAACTTGACGCATACTATAAAATGTATGGCGCGGGAAACCGGGCTTAAGATGAAGGAGGGATAAGGATGAACGAGAAGGCATATAAGACGATGAATTTCGCGGGGGCTGCGGGCGTGACGATCGGGATCGTCATGATCGTGACAGGGCTGGCAGCGGGGATCATTGCGGTTGTGAGCGGCGTGAGGCTTCTGAGGGATAAGAAGGGGCTTACATTCTAAATCCGGCTGAAAGGGATGCAGTATTTTTGAATGCCACACAGAGAAAAAGGGTCCGCATACTAGGAAAGATATGTTTTATTCTGTATGTCGGATTTATTATATATTTTCTTATATTTTCCGACTGGTACGGAAGGGCGACGTCCGCGATGGAGGAATATCACTATAACCTCGTCCTGTTTCAGGAAATCCGAAGGTTCTGGGAATACCGGGATCAGGTCGGGTTATTTGCGATGTTTACGAATCTGTTTGGAAATGTACTGATATTTGTGCCGTTTGGCTTCTTCCTGCCGATGGCGAGCAGATACCGCAGTTTTTTTGCCACGCTGTTCTGGAGCTTTGGCTTAAGCCTTTGTGTGGAAATGTTCCAGTTTGTCGCGAAGGTTGGCTGCTTCGACGTGGACGACCTTCTGCTCAATACCGCAGGAGGGATTGCGGGGCATATTGTATTTGTACTGTGCGCGGCGATAAGGAGAAAATATGTCTATAAGAAGAAAAAAAGGAAGTAAATCTGTCAGAGAGCGGGAGAAACGCCGCAAGAAAATGCTCCGCACCAAGTACGGGCAGAGGCCGCTCAAACACGCGAGAAAAGGGATGGAATCCTGTTTTATGGCGGCGGTTGTATGGATCGTGCTTCTCGCGGTGCTTTGCTATTCCTTTTTCTCTAAAGGGGACGTTGGGCCGCTTGTTGGCGTCGTGGGGCTTGCGGTGGCAATTCCGGCAGGGTACGGGCTCGATCAGGGGATCAGGGGCTTCGGGGAGCGGGAAAAGAATTACATAACCTGCAAAATCGGGGTTATCGGCAACGGGCTGGTCCTGTTCGGGCTGGCGGCAATGTTTATCAGGGGGCTTTTATAAATGATTGAAGAACGGTATGGATTAGCAATCGGGCGCATCCGGGAGATGCAGGAGGAAACGGTGGTGGGCGCGCGCTTTCAGGATTTCTTTCTGAGGACAGCGGATTTTATCCTCATGCTCGACGAGCTGAAGGGGCTTGTCTATGAGGGCGGATATCGCGCGCTTCCGCTTGCGGAGCTTGAAAAATGGAATGAAAGGCTCTATGGGGACATTCTTCCTGGAAATTACGAGAAGAGCTATGCAGATCCGGCATACGCGGCGCGTATACTGGGCCTGGAGTACGGGCAGCTTCTGAGCTTCGTCTACACGGAGCTGCGGGGGATGATTGCCTACGTGTTTGAGAAGAGGACGAACTATCTGGACATCCTGCTTGAGCTGTTTATTGAGATTTACAATCAGTTCGAGGAGGAGGGCGAGCCGGAGATAAGATACATCAGGGACACGATCTACTGGTACGCGAGCGACTACTGTGACGTGTTCGCGGCGGACAGGGTCTTAGAGCAGATTGACGCTTCGCAGGGCTTTGCTGCGGATATTATCATGGGAAGCGACCTTGCAGATATCCGCTATCTTTATTTTTACGGAGAGTACGTCAGTGAAAATGAGAGGCGCACGGCGAGGCATCTGTCCGGGCTTCCCAGGGAAACTATCCGCAGGATGGCGGACGTGTACACGGAGGGCTACCGTAAGGGCTTTGTCAATACGGGAAAGGATCTGTCGAAGAAATCTACGGTCAATATCCGCTATGCGTTAGGATTTGAGCGGGTCGTGAGGGAGGCTGTCGGGAATTTTGCGAACATGGGGCTTCGCCCGGCCATCTACCGCTCTGGCGTCAGCGTCCTCACGAAAAAGCAGCACTTAAAGATCGGCTACTGTGGGGCGGACGCTAATAAACAGTACGACTATGACCATAAGGACGACCAGGGCTTATTCCTGGATAAACAGTTTGTGGAGCGGCGGCTCTGCGTCCTGCGCACCACCTACGAGCAGCATAAGGAGCTGGCGGCGGGGTTCGCGGGACCCGCCTGCATGGAGACGTTCGGGGAGAGGCCGTTTACGCCCGTGCGCAAGAAGGAGGCCGTCCGGCTCACGAAGAAACAGGAGGAGCTTTCGCTTCTGTATGACAACCGCTCGGGACAGATTACAAATGAATATATCCGGGGCGATGAGCGGAGCTTTACCATAGTCGCCTACCCTGTCCCCGAGATTGGGGACAGATATGAGGAGATCTTTGACGAGACCATCAGGATCAATACGCTGGATGCGAAGCTGTATGAGAGGGTGCAGCAGACGCTCATCGACGCGCTGGACCGGGGCGAATACGTCCACATCCTCGGCGGGAACGGAAACCGGACGGATCTGAAGGTGCAGCTATACAGGCTTTCCGACCCGGAGAAAGAAACGATTTTTGAAAACTGCGTCGCAGACGTCAATATCCCGGTGGGCGAGGTGTTCACCTCTCCAGTGCTTGAGGGCACGCACGGCGTGCTGCACGTGAGCAAGGTATATCTGAACGGGCTGCAGTACCGGGATCTGGAGATTACATTTGTAGATGGGATGGCCTGGGATTATAGCTGTGCGAATTTCCCGCACAAACAGGAGAACCAGGAATATATCCGTGACAACATCTTCCATAACCATCCTGCGCTTCCGCTTGGAGAGTTCGCCATCGGCACGAACACGACAGCGTATGTGGCTGCGCGTAAATATGATATTGAAGAGAAGCTCCCTATTCTGATCGCGGAGAAGATGGGGCCGCATTTTGCCGTGGGCGATACGTGCTATAGCTGGAGCGAGGATATCAAGGTCTATAACCCGGATGGCAAGGAAATCGTGGCGCGGGACAATTCCGTTTCCATCCGAAGGAAAGAGGATGTGTCGAAAGCCTATTTCCACTGCCATACGGACATTACCATCCCGTATGAGGAGCTGGCGGGCATCACCGTGCATACGCGGGAAGGGGAAGAGATTGCGCTGATCGAGAATGGGAGGTTCGTTCTCCCCGGAACGGAGGAGCTGAACCGGGCGTTTGAACCGGCCGATTGAGGGGCCCGGCTTGTAAGAGCCAGATAATTGTGGTATGCTAAAAGAAA
>CAZFSW010000147.1:2126-3891 GCA_964521655.1 uncultured Dorea sp. | reverse complement strand
GCACGGGTGGAAAATTTTAAAAATGGATCGTACTGGTATTTCATTCAGGTTCAGCTAGCATCCAGACGTCCGCGCGGGCATCGCTTGGCATCCGCCAGTCGCCCCTCGGCGAGAGCGCGACCGTCCCCACTTTCGGGCCGTCCGGCAGACAGGACCGCTTAAATTGCTGGCTAAAGAATCTCCTGCAGAAGGTCTGAAGCCATCGGTAGATTACATTGTCCTCATATTCCCCCGCGAACGACAGCTTCGCAAGCCGGAAAATCTTCTCCGGCGAGTACCCGAACCGCAGCATATAATATAAGAAAAAGTCGTGCAGCTCATAAGGCCCTACCAGATCCTCCGTCTTCTGCGCGATCTCGCCGTCTTTTGGCGGAAGCAGCTCCGGGCTTACCGGTGTGTCCAGCACGTCATACAGGACCTCCTGTAATTCGCCCTTTGCAAGCGTCTCCGCATAGTAGCGCACCAGATGTCTTACCAGTGTCTTCGGCACCGACGCATTGACCCCGTACATGGACATATGGTCGCCGTTATAGGTCGCCCAGCCAAGCGCGAGTTCCGACATATCGCCGGTCCCGACCACGATACCGCCCGTCTCATTGGCAATATCCATAAGGACCTGCGTGCGCTCCCTCGCCTGTGCGTTCTCATATGTGACATTATGCGCCTCCGGGTCATGTCCGATATCCTGGAAATGCCGCAGCACCGAATCAGCGATCGGCACCTCCCGAAGCGTCGTTCCAAGCTTCTGTGCCATCTTGCAGGCGTTTCTGTAGGTGCGGTCCGTCGTCCCAAAGCAGGGCATCGTCACCGCCGTGATCCCTTCCCGTCCGAGCCCCAGCGCGTCAAACGCCCTCGCCGTTACAAGAAGCGCAAGCGTGGAATCCAGGCCTCCGGAAATCCCCACGACCGCGCTCTTCGCCCCGGTGTGCGCAAGGCGCTTTTTAAGCCCCATCGCCTGGATCTTCAGGATTTCTTCACAGCGCCGTTCCTTCTCGCCCTCTTCCTCCGGGACAAATGGCCTGGACGGAAATCTCCTTGAAAGCGCCGTCTCCTCCATCCGGACAGAAAACGGGATCCTCACAAGCTTCCTCTCTTCCGCCGCCCGGAAGGTCGTATTCTTGCGCCTCTCGCTGTTCAGCCTTTCAACGTCGATCTCTGAATAGATGATGCCATTTTCAAAACGCTTCCCCTCTGCCAGTACCACCCCATTCTCCGCAATCATATTATGCCCGCCAAACACAAGGTCGGTGGTGGATTCCCCCTCGCCCGCGTTGGCATAGACATAGCCGCAGATGAGGCGCGCGGACTGCCCGGATATGAGGCTTCTGCGGTACTCCTCCTTTCCAACCGTCTCATCGCTGGCGGAGCAGTTCACGATAATGACCGCACCCTCCCCCGCCGCCTCGATGCTCGGCGGAACCGACGACCACACGTCCTCGCAGATTTCCGCAGATACGACAAACGCCTCCATCTCCCGCGCCGCAAACAAAAGCTTCGGGCCAAAGGGAACATTTTCCCCGTCAAACAGAATTTCCCGCGCCCTGTCCGGCCCCGGGCAGAATTGCCGCATCTCGTAAAATTCCCCGTAATTCGGGAGAAAGCTCTTGGTCGTGAAGCCTAAAAGCTTCCCGGCACTTAACGCCGCCGCCACATTGTAAAGCTTCCCGTCCGCCGCGAGCGGCATCCCTACAAAGATAAGCCCGTCCTTCCCTTCCGTGTGCTCCCGGATGCGGCCAAGCGCCTCCCTCGCCCCCTTAAGAAGGAT
>CAZFSW010000147.1:0-2026 GCA_964521655.1 uncultured Dorea sp. | reverse complement strand
CCCGTTCCTGTTATCTGCTTCTTTACTTGCCTTTCTTTATAATCCGTTTCAGATCTGCGACCGTATACTGATATGCCGTGTTGCAGAAATGACATTTTACCTCGATATCCCTGCCCTCATCGATCATTTCCTGAATGTCCTTTCTCCCCACGCTGGCAACCGCCTGCTCCACGCGCTCCTTTGAGCAGTTGCAGTAAAATCTGGTGTCCATCGTGTCTGTGATCTCCCATTCCAGATTGCCCAGCAGTTTTCCTAAGAGCTGTTCCGGCGTAAGCCCTTCGTCCAGAAGCGCGGTGACCGAAACGATCTTTTGCAGGTTTTCCTCCAGCGCGCTAACCGTCCTTTCTTCTGCAAACGGCATAAGCTGGACGATAAAGCCCCCGGCGCGGCGCACCGTGTTATCCTTCTCCATCAGCACGCCTAAGCCCACTGAGGATGGAATCTGCTCCGAGCTTGCAAAATAATAGGTCAGATCCTCCGCAATCTCGCCGCTTACAAGCTCTGTCTGCCCGGAGTACGGCTCCTTCAGCCCCATGTCTTTAATCACCTGAAGAAATCCGCCGCCCACCGCGCCGCCCACATCAAGTTTCCCGTTCCTCGGCGGCAGCATGACGCCGGGATGTAACACATACCCCTTTACGTCCGCATGGCTGTCCGCTGTCACCGTAAGCCCTCCGATCGGCCCGTCCGCGCGTATCTGGAGCGTCAGCATATCCGAGTCATTTTTCATCATGCTCCCCATCATCGCCCCTGCAGTCAGAAGCCGCCCCAGCGCCGCCGTCGCCACGGGGCTTGTCCCGTGCCGTCTCCTGGCCTCCTCCACAAGCTCCCTTGTCGTGGCGGCAAACGCCCTGACCTGTCCCTGCGCGGCAAAAGCCCTTGCAATATAATCCCTCATGCGCTCATGTCCTTTTCATAATTCTTGCCGGATTCCCTCGCCACAATGGAGATCCTCTCGCTGTCTTCCCTGGGCGCTTCCCGCGTGTACCCGTCATATGCCGCCATATAGGTAAGCCCGGCCCTTTCCAGCATTTCCTTCATCTGCCCTAAAGTATACGCTTTCTGGAAATGCGTCTCCTGATATTTCCGGTAAAGCTCTTCTTCCCCATCCTCGCGGATAAACAAAGTCAGCTCATATTCATTCACGCCGTCTTCCACATCATACTCATTATCCCAGATAAAGCTACATTCCCCGCGCTCCTCGGCAATCACCCGGCTTCCAAGCATCTGCCGGTATTTATATTCCGTGTTGAAGTCAAAGATAAAGATGCCGCCCGGGTCGAGGTAATTATTCACAAGGCGGAACATTTCTTCTAATTCCTCCCCGTCCAGGATGTAATTGACCGCGTCGCAGACGCTCACAGCGGCGCGCACCGTACCGTACAGCTCAAATGCGCACATATCCTGAAGCAGATAGAGGATGTCATGCCCGCTCTGCCCGCGCTTCCTCGCGGCGATGCCCAGCATTTCCTGCGAGCTGTCCACGCCGATCATATCAAAGCCGCGCGCCGCAAGGCATTCCGTCATCGTCCCAGTGCCGCAGCCCAGGTCCAGCACGAGCCCGCCTTGAATTCCGTATCCTGCAAGCCGCTCCTGCAGGCAATCCGCCCACGCTTCATAGGGGACGTTATCCATGAAGGTATCATACACCTCCGCAAAGCTGGTATATGCCTCCATCCTAAAACACGACCATCAGGAGCATCTTGAAACGCTCCTGCCCATATACCGCGTGGGGCTTTTTCGCCGGCATGATGATGCTCTGGCCCGCCTCAAGGATATATTCTATTCCATTGATAGTGAATTTCCCCGCGCCCTCCAGCACCGTCACCATCGCGTCACCGCCGGATTCGTGGGTGCTGATTTCCTCGCCCTTTTCAAATGCAAACAGCGTCACGCTGACCGCGCTGTTCTGAACGAGCGTCTTGCTCACCACCTGGCCCGGCTGGTACGCCACCTGCTCCTTCAGCTCCATAATCTGTTCTTTTCCGATATTCTTATATCCCGCCACTATATCGTCCCTTCCCTT
>CAZFSW010000146.1:0-3899 GCA_964521655.1 uncultured Dorea sp. | reverse complement strand
AAGCCCTCGATGGAGCGGATCGTGACGGTCAGCGGGGACGCGGTGAACGAGCCGGGCAACTTCCGGGCGCCGTTCGGCATGAACCAGGCGGAGCTTGTGGAGGCTGCGGGCGGGTTTAAGAGCGAGCCGGAGAAGCTCATATCCGGCGGGCCGATGATGGGATTTTCCATGTTTACGCTGGATGTCCCGGTAACGAAGACATCTTCATCCATTCTTGGCTTTACGAAAGATGAAGTGGCGAAATTAGAGCCTACGGCGTGCATCAACTGCGGGCGCTGCGTGGAGGCATGTCCGAGCCGCCTGATTCCGTCGAGGCTTGCGGACTATGCGGAGCACCTCGACGAGGAGACATTTACGAAGCATGAGGGGCTGGAATGTATGGAATGCGGCTCATGCAGCTTCGTATGTCCGGCAAAGAGGCCGCTGAAGCAGGCGATCGGCTCGATGAGGAAGATTGCGCTTGCGAACCGCAAGAAGAAGAAATAAAGAATGAGAGGAAGAGGTGAATGGTGTTGAGTGAGAACAAGTTGAAGATGTCGTCTTCACCACATATACGTTCAAAAGCGACTACAGGAAATATCATGCTGATGGTTGCGGTTGCACTGCTCCCGGCGGCTGCCTTCGGCGTATATAATTTCGGGCTGTCGGCGCTTATCATGCTGGTCAGCACAACGGTGTCGGCGGTATTGACGGAATATATCTATGAAAAACTGATGCACAAGAAAATCACGGTAAATGATTACAGCGCGGTAGTGACAGGGCTTCTGCTGGGGCTGAATATGCCCGCGTCCGCCCCGTGGTGGATGGGCGCGCTCGGCAGCGTGTTCGGCATTCTGATCGTCAAGCAGCTATTCGGCGGACTGGGGCAGAACTTCATGAACCCGGCGCTTGGCGCGAGGTGTTTCCTCCTGATCTCCTTTACGAGCCAGATGACCACCTTTATCTACGACGGCGTGTCCGGCTCGACTCCTTTGGCTCTGCTTAAGAGCGGGGAGCCCGTGGATACAATGAAGATGCTGATCGGGACGGTGCCGGGCACGATTGGCGAGACTTCCGTAATCGCCATCATCATCGGGGCCATCTTTTTGATCCTGATGGGGGTTATCGACCTGCGGATACCCGGTACATACATTGTGACGCTTGCCATCTTTGTCGGCATCTTCGGGCATTTCCAGAATCCGGACATTGGGTTCTTTGACCCGCAGTACATCACCGCGCACCTGTGCGGCGGCGGGCTGATGCTTGGCGCGTGGTTCATGGCAACGGACTATGTCACGTCCCCGATCACGAAGACAGGGCAGATCGTGTACGGCATACTGCTGGGCGTACTGACCGGACTGTTCCGGCTGTTCGGCGGCTCCGCAGAGGGAGTTTCCTATGCGATTATTATCGGTAACCTTTTAGTTCCACTTATTGAAAGGGTTACTCTTCCAAAACCATTTGGTAAAGGAGGAGAGAAATAATGAATAAGATTTTAAAAAACACATTGATCCTTACAGCCATCACACTGATCGCGGGGCTTGCCCTCGGGCTGGTGTACGAGATTACGAAGGAACCCATCGCGCAGGCGCAGGAGGCTGCGAAAAAAGAAGCGTGGCAGGCAGTGTTCCCGGACGCGGACCTGGATAGCTTTGAGGCGGTGGACGTCGACCAGAAAGCGGCGGATGAGGCGATAAGCTCACTGGGCATCAAGGCGGTCATCGACGAGGTCTGCACGGTAGGCGAGGAAGGCTACGTGGTGACGGCGACCGACAAGGAGGGGTTTGGCGGCGACATCCAGATTACCGTGGGCATTACGTCCGACGGGACAGTAAGCGGCATCTCCATCCTGTCTATCAGCGAGACGGCGGGTCTTGGGATGCGCGCGACGGAGCCATCGTTCTATGAACAGTATCAGGGCAAGCAGGCGGAGAAATTCGTGGTGTCCAAGGACGGCGGAGACGGTGAGCCGATCGACGCGCTAAGCGGCGCGACGATCACATCAAGGGCCGTGACGGGCGCGGTGAACGCCGCTCTTGCATATTATCAGAATGTATTTCAATAGGAGGTAGTTAAGATGAATAATTGTACCGAGAGATTATATAACGGCCTGGTCAAAGAAAACCCTACCTTCGTTTTGATGTTGGGTATGTGTCCGACCTTGGCGGTCACGACGTCCGCTATTAACGGCGTGGGCATGGGTCTGTCTACGACGGTCGTGCTCGTGCTGTCCAATATGCTGATTTCCATGCTGCGCAAGATTATCCCGGATTCCGTGAGAATGCCGGCGTTCATCGTGGTCGTGGCGTCCTTTGTAACGATCGTGCAGTTTCTTCTGGAGGGCTTTGTTCCCAGCCTCTATGACGCGCTGGGGATCTATATCCCGCTGATCGTGGTAAACTGTATTATCCTCGGCCGTGCGGAGAGCTACGCATCCAAAAACCCGGTGCTTCCGTCCATCTTCGACGGCATCGGCATGGGGCTTGGCTTCACGGTCGGCCTCACGGCGATCGGCATCGTGCGTGAGCTGATCGGCTCCGGCAAGATCTTCGGCTTCCAGCTTCTTCCGGTTGCGGATGTGGCGGCAGGGAAGTCCGGGTACGTGCCGGTGACGATCTTCATCCTTGCGCCGGGGGCGTTCCTTGTACTGGCCGGCCTGGTGGCATTGCAGAACCGCGTGAAGAGAAGCGCCGCAAAGAAGGGCAAGCAGGTCCCGGAGGCCGCAGGATGCGGGGAGGGCTGCGCTTCCTGCACGAACAGCGCGTGCGGCGGAAAAGTATTTCCTACGGGAAATGAGAAAGAATAGGAGGAGTACATAGATGAAAGAATTATTGATTATCGCGATTGGCTCTTCAATTGTTAATAACGTCGTACTCAGCCAGTTCCTGGGGATCTGCCCGTTCCTCGGAGTTTCCAAAAAGGTTGAGACCGCCTCCGGCATGGGTGCGGCGGTAGTCTTTGTTATTACGATTGCATCATTTTTTGCAGGGGTGATCTACAAGTTTATCCTGGTGCCCCTGAACATTTCCTATCTGCAGACGATTGTATTTATCCTCGTCATCGCGGCCCTGGTGCAGTTTGTAGAAATGTTCCTGAAGAAATCTATGCCGTCCCTGTATAAGGCGCTCGGCGTATACCTGCCGCTGATCACGACAAACTGTGCGGTGCTTGGCGTGGCGCTTACCAACGTGCAGAAGGAATATACGCTTCTTCAGGGAGTGGTAAACGGCATCGGTACTTCCGTCGGCTTTGCCATCGCCATTGTGATCATGGCGGGCATCCGCGAGAAGATTGAGTATAACGACATATCGGAGTCATTCCAGGGGACGCCCATCGTGCTGATCACGGCGGCGCTGATGTCCATCGCGTTCTTTGGGTTCTCCGGGCTGATATAGGAGGGAGCGGGCTATGAGTATAACAGGTATTATTGTTGCCGCGGCGATCGTGGGCGGCACCGGGTTGTTCATTGGTGTGTTCCTGGGATTCGCGGGAAAGAAATTTGCGGTAGAGGTTGACGAGAGGGAGGAGGCAATCCTGGGCGTCCTTCCGGGCAATAACTGCGGCGGCTGCGGCTATGCGGGCTGCGCGGGGCTTGCTGCGGCGATCGTAAAGGGCGAGGCGGAGGTCGGCGGCTGTCCGGTGGGCGGCGCTCCCGTCGCAGCGAAGGTCGGCGCGATCATGGGAGTGGAGGCTGGCTCACAGGCACGTCAGGTCGCGTTTGTAAAATGCGCGGGAACATGCGAGAAAGCGAAGCAGGACTATGAGTACCACGGGCTTGGCGACTGCGTGATGGTAAACCTGATGCAAAACGGCGGGCCAAAGTCCTGTAATTACGGCTGCCTGGGAGAAGGCACCTGCGTGAAAGCATGCCCGTTTGACGCAATCCATATCGTGGACGGGATCGCGCGTGTGGACAAGGA
>CAZFSW010000145.1:0-3964 GCA_964521655.1 uncultured Dorea sp. | reverse complement strand
GTCATCAATTACGGGACGGATACGGAGGAAAGCTGCAATTACCCGGAATATGCGGAGAAGGTCGGGCGCGCCGTGTCGGCGGGGGAAGTGGAGCTGGGAATCCTGATCTGCGGCACCGGCGTGGGGATGTCGCTGGCGGCGAACAAGGTGCGGAAAGTCCGGGCGGTGGTGTGCTCCGAGCCTTATTCTGCGAGGCTTTCCAGACAGCATAATAACGCGAACGTGCTGGCGTTCGGGTCGAGGGTCATCGGCGTCGAGATGGCGAAGATGATTATTGACGAGTGGCTGGACGCAGAGTTCATGGGTGGGAGGCACCAGACGAGGGTGGATATGATCATGGAGATTGAGGAGCGGGAGCAGAGGCGCTGACGCTTCGCACAGCGGTAATGGAGGGAATCTTGGAAAATTTAGTTTTTTTAAGCTTCATTTCAGCGACAGGTGGTAGGCTTATATTAAAATAAGCATGGAGGGAATTTCATATGAGTATTTCAATCAGCAGTTCTTTGCAAAATAGTTCTATTGAGGCTTACTATCTGAATGAGAAGATTCAGAAGGAAGAAGAAAATGAAAACACCATGAAAGCAGATGGCGAGATGGTGGAGGAGGTTGCGCTTTCCCCACAGGGCGACCTGTTGGAGATCAGCGCTGCGGGACGGGCGGCCAGCGAGAATGGAGCCAGTGCAGATGAAGCCAGCGGCAGCGCCGCCCAGTACAGCGCTTCATCCGTAGAGAGCAACGCGCAGGCAGCGACTCAGATGTTGGAAGAGGCGGAGACGGAGGAAACAGAAGAGAGCAGCACTACAGATCTGTCTTCCTATAGCGACAGCGAGCTTCGGGAAATGTATCAGGACGGAGAAATCACTGCGGCGCAGTACAGCCAGGAAATGTCCAGGCGTAAGCTCGAAGAGGCGGAAGCTGATACGCAGACAGGCAGCGCCCTGACTTCAACGTTGCTGGATGAATTAGAGGAGGAAGAATAATTACAGCAGACTGCGGCGGTATCTTGCGCGTTCCAAAGGCCATGCCGCTTCAAACAGGCATGAAACAGTAGAATAAAAAACCATTCAGCGGATACACTAATACTGGAATTTTTGGGAGGTAATCCGATGATTGGTTTTTTTATTGCCCTGCTGTCAGGGGCGCTTATGAGCGTGCAGGGGGTTTTCAATACACAGGTGACAAAAACCACGGGGATGTGGGTGAGCAACGCCTGGGTGCAGCTTACAGCGTTTATTGTCTGTCTTGCGGCGTGGCTGTTTGCGGGGCGCGATCAGGTGACGGCGCTTCTGGAGGTGCGGCCGAGGTACGTGCTTCTCGGCGGCGTGATCGGGGCTGGCATCACGCTTACGGTCATTAAGAGCATGGAGCAGCTGGGGCCTGCGAAAGCGGCGCTTCTGATTGTCATCGCGCAGCTGATCGTTGCCTATGTCATCGAGCTTCTGGGGCTTTTCGGGGTCGAGAAGGAGCCGTTGGAGTGGAGGAGAGTAATTGGTATGGGAATTGCGTTAATAGGAGTTGCAATTTTCCAGTGGAAATAGTACAATAAGATTGTCTAAGCGTAAGAGGGGTATTTACAGTCGGTGAACTGTAAAGGAGGATATTTATGCTTAGCAATTCTCGATCGGCCGGTAATGTTTTTAGACAGTTGCCACTGTCAGGGCTTGTCCTTTTGGTTCTTATCGAACTCTTAGGATGTACGGATGCCGTTAGTGAAAGTTCTAAGCTCCGGGAGCCCGCCGTCTCTGTGGAGGAGGAAGCTTCCTCCGAAGAGGAGGCGGCGGACTCTGCCGTACAGGAGTATATTTATGTGCATGTGTGCGGCGAGGTCAATGCTCCCGGAGTGTATGAACTTCCTGCCGGAAGCCGTGTATATGAAGGAATCGAAGCGGCCGGAGGCATGACGGAGGAGGCCGCGCCCGCCTGTCTGAACCAGGCGCAGGAGCTTACGGACGGGCAGCAGCTTTATGTGCTTTCCGTGCAGGAGGCAGAAAGCGCCGGACAGCAAGGAGAAAGCGCCGTAAGCACACAGGCGGCGGATGACGGGAGGGTTAATCTGAATACGGCGTCGAAGGAAGAACTGATGACCTTAAATGGCATCGGGGAAGCGAGGGCGGATGCGATTATCCGTTACCGGGAGGAGCACGGAGGATTTACTTCCGTGGAGGAACTAAAGGAGATTGAAGGCATCAAGGACGGTATCTTCAATAAGGTAAAGGATCAGATCAAGGTTTCGTAAGGGGAGACGGACAATGGGAAAGAGAGTGTTAGTCGTTGACGATGAGAAGCTGATCGTCAAGGGGATACGCTATAGCCTGGAGCAGGACGGCATGGAGGTGGACGCCGCCTATGATGGAGAAGAGGCGCTTACGCTGGCCAGAGGCAATGTTTACGACCTGATTCTTTTGGATATTATGCTCCCTAAGATGGACGGCTTCGATGTGTGCCGCCAGATCCGGGAATTTTCCGATGTCCCGATTGTGATGCTCACGGCGAAGGGCGATGACATGGATAAGATCCTGGGCCTGGAATATGGCGCGGATGATTATGTCACGAAGCCATTTAACATTTTGGAGGTAAAGGCGAGGATCAAGGCGATCATGCGCAGGACCGGGAAGCGGGGCAGCGCCCTGAAGACCGGCAGGCAGATCGTAAAGGGCGACATGACGATTGACTGCGAGAGCAGGCGCGTGGTGATTGACGGGAGGGAAGTGAACCTGACGGCGAAAGAGTTTGACCTGCTGGAGCTCCTTGCCATGCATGCCAGTAAGGTTTACAGCCGCGAGGAGCTTTTGAATATCGTGTGGGGCTACGAATATCCGGGGGACGCCCGGACTGTGGACGTGCATATCCGGCGCTTGCGGGAGAAAGTGGAGAAGAATCCGAGCGATCCGAAATATGTACATACAAAATGGGGAGTGGGTTACTATTTCAGGGGTTAGGGCTTATTTTAACAAAAGCGTGGTTAAGAGTCTGCGTTTCCGGCTTATCCTTGCCATGCTCCTGGCGGGGATGATACCGGCGGCAGTATTGAAGGCAGTGCTTTTGAACAGCTATGAGACACGGGCGGTGGAGGTACGCACCGCCGAGATACAGAATCAATGTACCATTCTATGTAACCAGTTGGGCGGCATAGCCGGTCAGCAGGAAATAATATCTGACGTCATAGAGTCAGAGCTTGTCCAGTTGTCAAATATCTACAACGGGCGGGTGATGCTCATCGATCAGGAATACCGCATTATAGAGGATACATACGATATGGATACCGGGAGGACGATCGTGTCCGGCGACGTCATCCGCTGTTTTTCGGGGGAAGGGACAAGCCATTATGATGCTGGCAACCGCTATATCGAGGTTACTTCACCGATTATCGGAACCGTCTCCGGGGAGACGCAAGGGGTGATGCTGGTCAGTGTTTCCACGGACATGATTGAGGACAGCCTTGCAGTTCTGCGGGAACGTGCGCTGACGATTCAGATCGTGGCGGGGATTCTGCTGCTCATTCTGGCATTTCTCACCGGGGAGGGCGCCGCAAGGCCGTTCCAGAGGATCACGAAGTCCATCGAAGCAGTCACGGAGGGTTATGAAGATCATTACCTTGATGAAAATGCGTTTGCGGAGACGGTGCGCCTGTCGGAGGCATTTAACAAGATGCTGGGGCGGCTGCGGGTCCTGGACGATTCCAGGCAGGAGTTTGTGTCCAATGTCTCCCATGAGCTGAAGACGCCGATTACCTCCATGAAAGTGCTCGCGGATTCGCTGCTTGCGCAGGAGGAGGCGCCGGTGGAGCTGTACCGGGAGTTCATGGGAGATCTGTCAGAGGAGATCGAGCGGGAGGATCAGATCATCAACGACCTCCTGTCGCTGGTGAAGTTGGACAAGGCGAATACGATGAATGTGAAGCAGGAGAACATCAACGCTTTGGTGGAGCGGATCCTGAAGCTTCTGCGCCCGATTGCCGAGCAGA
>CAZFSW010000144.1:0-3982 GCA_964521655.1 uncultured Dorea sp. | reverse complement strand
CCTGCTATAGCGGATTGCAGGTACAAGGTACCGCTAACACCCCGGCTGCACGAGTTTATATTTTAACGTATTTTTGGGAAAAAGTCAACGAAATGTGCTATAATTCATTAGGAAGTTCTGGGAAAGTGGGGGATGCGGACATGGACGACAAAGCTATCAATCTGCCAGAGAAGGTGCGCGGCATACTCACAGTCCTTCATACACATGGGTACGAGGCATACACGGTCGGCGGCTGCGTGCGGGATTCGCTTCTGGGGAGGACGCCAGAGGACTGGGACGTCACGGCCTCAGCGCTGCCGGAAGAGACAAAAGCGCTGTTTGCTCGGACATTCGATACTGGAATTGACCACGGAACCGTCACAGTCCTGCTTGACGGGGAATGCTTCGAGGTAACGACCTACCGGGTTGACGGGAAATATGAGGACAGCCGCCATCCTTCAGAAGTCACGTTCACCCGCAGCTTAAAGGATGATCTGCTGCGCCGGGATTTCACAGTTAATGCGATGGCCTACAATGAAGAAAATGGGCTCATAGACCCATTTGGCGGCGTGGAGGACCTGCGGCGCAAAGTCATCCGCTGCGTGGGGGACGCCGAAGCGCGGTTTTCTGAAGACGCACTGCGTATCCTGCGCGGAGTGCGCTTCGCGGCGCAGCTTGGCTTCGCCATAGAAAGCGAAACGAGGTCAGGCATGAAAAAGCTGGCCCCGACGCTTCAGAATATCAGCGCGGAGCGGATCCAGGCGGAACTTGTCAAGATATTGATGTCAGACCGTCCGGAGCTTCTCAGGGAGGCTTATGAGCTTGGGATTACAAAGCAGTTTCTCCCGGAGTTTGACCGCCTGATGACAACGGAGCAGGAAACACCGCATCATATGTACAATGTGGGCGAGCATACGATACAGGCGATCAAAAACGTCCGCGCAGATAAGATCCTGCGCCTGACCATGCTGCTTCACGATATGGGAAAGCCCGCGCTTAAGACCATCGACGAGAGCGGGAGGGCACATTTTAAAAAACACGCGGCAGAAAGCGAAGCCATCGCGAAGCGGGTATTGAGACGGCTTAAGTTTGACAACGATACGCGGGATAAGGTGTCAAAGCTTGTGCTTTATCATGATTTGCGTATGCCTGCAGCGGCAAAATACGTCCGCCGCGCGATGAACAGGATTGGCGGGGATTTATTTCCCTATTATATGGAGGTGCGCCGCGCCGACGTGCTCGCCCAGAGTATGTATAAGCGCGGGGAAAAGATAAAGAACCTGGATGAAATCGAAGACATTTACAGGCGGATTGTAGAGGAAAATCAGTGCGTTTCCCTGAAAGACCTCGCCGTGACGGGCAGAGACCTGCTGGAAGCAGGGATGAGCCCGGGCCGGGAGATCGGTGAGATGCTGGGGAAAATGCTGGAGCTGGTGATCGAGCATCCTGAGCTTAATGAACGGGAAGCGCTGATGGCACATTTCGGGCTGGGCAGATAGATTCCCCCGGCTACAGGTCTATTTCCCGTATTTCCTGCATACGATAGAGAGAATATGTAAGAATGCAGGGGATCGTTATGCAGGAATATGAGCAGAGCAGCATACTGGAACAATACGATGTTGCAGTAAATGGCACCCGCAAAACAAGGGGTGCTATTTTATGCGACACAGACAGAGGAGTTTTATTGCTGAAGGAAGTATCTGTCTCGCAGGCGAAGGTTCCCGCGCTTCTTGAAATCTATGCCCGTCTGGCAGAGCAGGGGTATGCGCAGGCGGATTTCCCAGTACAAAACCGGGCAGGGGAATACATAAGCATGACGGAAGATGGCAGAAGGTATATGCTGAAGCGCTGGGCTTTAGGAAGGGAATGCGATATACGCAAGGCCGGGGAACTCCTCAAAGCGGCGGGCAACCTGGCGAAGCTCCATCTCCTTTTGCGCGGCGAGGGCGCGTCTGCCGTGCCTGCGGCGGCACATCTGAAAGAAGAATATATCCGCCACAACCGGGAGCTTAAAAAAGTGCGCAGGTTCATGCGGGGGATTTCTCCGAAGGGAGAGTTTGAGTTCGCGTTCCTGGGCTGCTTTGATATCATGTACCGCTGGGCGGACGCGGCTCTTGGCGAGCTGGGGGCGTCTGCCTATGACTGCCTTTACGCAAAAAGCATCGCGAAGTTCCACATCACGCACGGGGAATATAACTACCATAATATCATGATGGCACATCCGCCGTCCCAGGCAATCCTGATGACAACCAATTTTGAAAGGTTCAAACGGGATGTGCAGATGGAGGATCTGTATTATTTCCTGCGCAAAGCGCTGGAAAAGCAGGGGTGGAAAGAGCGTCTCGGAGATAGTATCATCAATGCCTATTCCGCCATCAATCCGATAGACGCAGCAGAAATGGAATATCTGAAAGTACGGTTTATCTATCCTGAGAAATTCTGGAAGCTTGCAAATTCCTATTACCGTTCAAATAAGGCATGGATTTCTGTAAAAAGCATTGAGAAAATCCATGCCGCGATCCGGCAGGCCGAAGAAAAAGAGAGGTTTTTGAAGCGGATATTTGCCTATCATATATAAACAGTTTTTTGAAAAAACTTATCCCTCACAGCTTTTGCATACATCCACCCAGCCGCAGGCGCGGGAACACGTTTTAAGCTCCGGGGCGCTTAAGCCCGCCGCGCTGTTAGCGCTTCCCGCCGCCGGGCAATGCCAGTAGTTTCTCTTTCGGTTTATCCGCAATATCTCTCTAAATCCTCCATGAAATTATGGAACTGCATTTCAAGGGCTGCTCTTCCCGCATCACTTAACTTCCCCACAAGCTCCGACATATCCTGCTCAATCTTTCCCGGATTATAGGGAACCTCCAGCGCAAAATCACTGAAAGCGCGCAGTTTTTGAAAATACAGGTTCGTCTCCGGCTCCTCATGCCCGTTCCGGCACATCTGGTACATTACAGCACAGTCGGCAGCCTCCGTATCCGTACATTCTTTACAGATCCATTTCCCGAGATAGTAATAAGAACCGTCAAGCTCATACAGAAATCCGGGAGCCGTAAGCAGCTGCTCCGTCATCTTGGAATCCCTCTCTTTCTATAAAACATTGAAGTACCTACTTGATAAAGAACGCCGCCGCAATCGCTCCCGGCCCCACGTGCGTCCCAATCGCGCTTCCGATCGAGGACACCGGAAGCTCCTCCTTCGTGCAATGCCCCTGATAGAGCTTTTCCTGATCCTTCATATATTTTTGGAGCAGATGATCAGACAGCCCGCTGTATGCCAGGCAATACGGCCTGTCAAAGTTGATCCCGCCCTCTTTTTCAATCAGTTCCGTCAGGATGTTGCTGCCGTTCT
Organism: uncultured Dorea sp.; assembly: GCA_964521655.1. GTDB lineage: Bacteria > Bacillota > Clostridia > Lachnospirales > Lachnospiraceae > CAPEBR01. The sequence continues at coordinate 652 of CAZFSW010000144.1, read as the reverse complement.
TTGAGCCTCTCGCCTTGCCGAGCACCTTGACCTCGCCGTCCTCCACGGCGATGACCGGCTTGATGGACAGCACCGCGCCCACGAACGCGGTCGTGGCGGAGATACGCCCGCCCTTTTTCAGATATTCCAGCGTATCCAGAAGCGCCACAAGGCGGATATTCTTTTTGTCTTCCTCAAGAAGCCCCGCAATCTCAGCCGCAGTCCTGCCCGCTTTTGCCAGGCCCGCCGCGCGCTCTACAAGGATGCGCTCTCCGATACAGGCGTTCGCGCTGTCCACGACATAAACGCAGCCCTCATACTCGGACGCTGCGGCGCACGCGCTCTGATAGCATCCGGACAGCTTCGCGGAGATGGTCAGGCAGACCGCCGTATCCCCGGCTTCCTTTACCGAGCGGAATCTCTCCTCGTACTCAATGGGCGGGATCTGGCTCGTCTGCGGAAATACGTCCGTCTCCACCAGCTTTTCAAAAAACTCCTCATGGCTCATCGTCACCCCGTCCAGAAACTCCTCTTCGCCAAACCTCGTTTTTAAGGGGATGATCTCCACTCCCCACTCCTTCGCCTGCCCTGTCAAGATGTCACAGCCCGAATCTACGATAATCCTTACGCTCATAGTCCCCTTATTCCTGCCTTTCCTTACATTCAAACCAGC
>CAZFSW010000143.1:0-3984 GCA_964521655.1 uncultured Dorea sp. | reverse complement strand
ATTTCCCCGTATGGATATCTTTAAACCCCGCCACCTGCTCCCCTGTGCAGATACTGCAATGGAGCACGGGAACCTGCGAAGCCCTGTCATAAGCCTTCGGCGGCTGTTCCTTTTTCTTAAATAAATGCATCCTGTCATCTCCAAAATCTCTTAGAAGCTGTGAAAGGCGACCTCTGTCGCAGCTCCTAAGGCCCCGACGGACCCTTACAGGGCCTCGCACGGATAAACCATCCCCCAGTGCGCCCGGATCTGGTCTAAAAGCCTCATAACGCGGAGTGTCTCGCTGTGCGGCATCTCTTCACATTCCCTTGCGCCGTCCTTCAGTGCCCTCATGCACGCGAGAACTTCATATTCATATCCGTTAATCTGCTCCGGTACGGGAATATTCTCCCTCTGCTTCCGTTTTGTGTCATAGAGAAGCACCGCGCTCGGATTGTTAATGTCCCAAATCTCCAGGAATCCTTTGTCGCCATTTATGATCGCACGGCAGTCCGTCACCGCCGTCATGTCACTGGTAAGGGCTGCCATCTTCCCGTCCTCAAAGGTAAGCGTGATGCTGTTGCGCCAGTCCACGCCCTCCGGCGACATCACCGCCATAGAGCCGATGTCCGCAATCTTTTCCCGAAACAGCATCAGCGCCATCGTAATCGGATATACACTGAGGTCAAGAAGCGCGCCGCCCGCAAGCTCCGGGCGCACCAAACGCTCCACATGGGTCAGGGAAGCGCCGAAATTCGCCGTCATAGACCTCACATTTCCAATCGCCCCGCCGTCCAGCAGATCCGTGATCACCTTCCTGGCTGGCACATATCTCGTCCACATGGCCTCCGCCACCAGCACATCCTTCTCCTTCGCCAGCTCCATCAAAGCCTGTGCCTGGCGCACATTTACGGTAAATGCTTTCTCCACCAGCACATGCTTCCCATGCTCGATGCAAAGCTTCGCATGCTCATAGTGGTGGGAATGCGGGGATGCCACATAGATAAGCTCCACCTCCGGGTCTGCCGCCAGCTCCTCATAAGAGCCGTAAGCTTTCGCAAACCCCCATTCCTTTGCAAAATCCTCCGCGCGCTCCAGGCTTCTCGAAGCGACGGCACATTTCTCAACCCCTTCGATCCCGGATACGGCCCTTGCCATACTGCGGGCAACATTGCCCAATGCCATGATCCCAAATTTCATCTTGTCCCTGTCTCCTTTCTTCCGAGCCTTACCTCTTCCATCTCTCCGGCAAGCTCTCTGTCCATATGGTCAAATAAATAGTTCTTTCCCTTTTCCCGGCGCCTTTCATACTCTTCCCGGACCTGACGGCGGACATCTTCTACCTCCTCCCGGAACTCGCGCGCCGAGACAAGCCTTCCGCCCTGCCCCAGCGTCACCACCTGCTCCACGCCGTCTGACGTCGCCACGGTCACATGATATCTGCCGCCGATCTCATGCACCACCTTCTCAATATACTGATCCGCTGTCTCCGCCTCTTTCGTGTAGACGACGTGGATATTATGGTACCTCTGGATCTCCAGCGCATACCCTTCCACCCTGTAAGCGTCGAACACGAGGATGACCGTGCAGCCTTTGTAGCCCTGATAGTTGCACAGGACGTCCATGAGCTTATTCCTCGCCGCCTCGATATTTGTCTGCGCCAGCTCCTTGAGATCGTCCCACGCGAAAATAATATTGTAACCGTCCACTAAGAGATATTCCCGATAGTGTTCCTCTTTTCTGCGCTGCCTCTCCTGCGGCTGTGCAGTGACCGTCTTCGGTCTGCTGCCGCGGCGCTCGATCTTCCCGTAGGTGCGGATAAAGATTTCCTCCAGCTCTTCCTCCTCCCGCGCTTTCAGAGGCGCCGGTTTCTTTCTGCCCATCCTCCCGGCTGTCCTTTCCGCCGCCCCGCCATCTAAAGCCGCATGCGCTCCGGCCTCCTGCTTCCTGCGCTTTTCAAGCTGGCTCTCGACATGCATATAGCGCGGCACTTCCTGCCACGGCACGCGAAAGCCGGCCCCGTGCGAGCAGAATATAGAATCCGACGGATTGTCCAGATCCCGCGCCGCATCATAGCCGCTTGCCGCAATGATCTCCTGCGCGTTCTGGCAGGGATAATAGCCCTTGAACGCACAGGCAAGCCGCCCACGCCCCCTCGTATAGCCCGTGACCTCCAGGGGATAGCCGCGCATCGCCGCCACCGGCGCGCTCCCGGCTAACACAGCCATATCCCCTCTCGTCTCAGGCGGAGCAAATTCCGCGCCCATCCGCTGGATATCCGCGAGGGCACGTCCCACAGTGTCCGCAGGGACCTCAAGATAGAACTGGTAATACGGCTCCAGAAGGACGCTTTGCGCCTGCATGAGCCCCTGGCGCACGGCACGGTAGGCCGCCTGCCTAAAATCCCCGCCCTCCGTGTGCTTCTGGTGAGCGCGTCCCGCCACGAGCGTAAGCCTGATGTCCGTAATCTCCGCGCCAGTAAGAACGCCCCTGTGTGTCTTTTCCTTCAGATGCGTGAGGATAAGCCTCTGCCAGCTCTGGTCGAGCATATCCTCGCTGCATGCCGAGGATATCCCGACCCCGCTTCCGGGTTCTCCCGGCTCTAGTAGAAGGTGTACCTCCGCATAATGCTTAAGCGGCTCATAATGCCCCACGCCCTCTGCCGTCCGGCTGATGGTCTCCTTATACACGATATTGCCCGCGTCGAATGCAACCGTTACCCCGAACCGCTCTTCAATCAGCTTTGTCAGGATCTCCGTCTGCACTTCTCCCATCAGGCGCACTTGTATTTCCTGGAGCTCCTCATTCCACAGAACGCCAAGCGACGGGTCCTCTTCCTCCAGTGTACGGAAATGTCCCAGCATCACATATGCGTCACACCCTTCCGGAAGCAGCGCCCGATAAGTGAGCACCGGCTCCAGCACGGGAGATGCCGAATCCGTCTCCACACCCAGCCCCTCGCCGGGATAGGTGCGGGTAAGCCCGGTCACGGCGCACACCATACCGCGCGTCGCCTCCTTAGCCAGCTCAAACCTGCCGCCGGAATAAATGCGGATCTGGTTCACCTTTTCATTACCGTCCGCAGGCATATCCTTAACTCGCAGGACGCCGCCTGTAATCTTCATATGTGTCAGGCGGGCGCCCTTCTCATCGCGGGAGATCTTATAGACTCTTGCGCCGAATGCGCCCCCGTCATCATTGCTATCGTCTCTTTCGCTGCTATCGTTGTTATTGCCGCTTTGTACCGGCTCTTCCGCCGAGGCACAGGCCCCAAGCCCCCGCAGGAGCTCACTCACGCCCTGCATCTTAAGCGCGGAGCCAAAATAACACGGGAAAACCCTTCTCTCCCGGATCAAATGCGCAACCGTGCCCCATGACAGGCCGCCGCTTTCCAGATATTCCTCCAGCGCGGCCTCGTCGCACATAGAGACCGCCTCGCAGAACGCCTCCCCTGTGAAAGCTGCCTCGCCGCGCTGTCTGTCAAATGGGGTACAGCCCTCGTCAAGCTTCCTTCGAAGCTCGTCAAGCAACCGCTCTCTGTCCGTCCCTTCCTGATCCATCTTGTTAATGAAGAGAAAAGTCGGTATCCTGTACCTTTTAAGAAGCCTCCAGAGGGTGCGGGTGTGTCCCTGCACTCCGTCCGCGCCGCTGACGACCAGTATCGCATAATCCAACACCTGCAAGGTGCGCTCCATCTCCGCCGAAAAATCCACATGCCCCGGAGTGTCCAGAAGCGTCACGCGGACATCCCCCAAATCAAGAACCGCCTGCTTGGAAAAGATCGTAATCCCACGGGCTTTTTCCAATTCATACGTGTCCAGGAATGCGTCGCCGTGGTCCACGCGGCCCATCCTTCTCAGATTACCGCTCAGGTAGAGAAGGCTCTCCGCAAGCGTCGTCTTTCCGGCATCCACATGGGCGAGGATGCCAATGCATATATGCTTTTTATCTTCAATCGGTTTATTTTCTGATGTTCCGCCCATCGAAAATGCCCCTTTCCGCCGT
>CAZFSW010000142.1:0-4009 GCA_964521655.1 uncultured Dorea sp. | reverse complement strand
CCCTTCGAATATTTCTATATCCTTGCTGTCCGGCGTCAGCTTGACGATGGCTTTTTTCGTCTTTGCCGTCTTCCCGAACTTGAACGTCCCGCGGACTCTCTTCTTCTTGCCCTGGATATTCATGGTGTTGACCTTTTCCACCTTCGCGCCGTCGAACATCTTCTCAACTGCCTCTTTCACCTGGGACTTTGTCGCATCCGGGTGTACGAGGAAGGTATACTTCTTCTCTCCCATGAGCTCCATGCTTTTTTCGGTGACGACCGGTTTCTGGATCACATCGTAATATTTAATATCAGCCATTATGCGTACACCTCCTCAATATTGTGGACAGCCTCCTTCGTCGCGATGACTGTGCTGTATTTCAGGATATCGTATACATTGATCGTGTTCACCTTCGCCGTCTTCACATCCGGGATGTTTCTCGCGGAAAGCTCCACCTTTGCATTGCCGTCTTCCAATACGACCAGCGCCTTAGATACCTCCAGGTTCTTCAATATCTTCGCGAAATGCTTTGTCTTCGCCTCTTCAAGCACAAGCTCGTCAAGGACGATGAATTTCTGATCCTCCACTCTGGATGTGAGCGCGGACTTCAGCGCCGCCCTCTTCTCCTTCTTATTCATCTTAAATGAATAATCCCTCGGAACCGGGGCGAACACGACGCCGCCGCCTTTCCACTGGGGAGCCCTCGTAGAGCCCTGCCTCGCGTGGCCCGTCCCTTTCTGCCTCCACGGCTTCCTTCCGCCTCCGGAGACCTCGCCGCGGGTCTTCGCCTTCTGCGTTCCCTGGCGTTTATTGGCAAGCTGGTTCACGACCGCCATGTGCAGCAGATGCTCGTTCACATCTACGCCGAATACCGCGTCGCTTAGTTCGATCGTATCAACTTCCTTGCCTTCGATATTATAAACAGCTACGTTTGCCATCGTAGTCTTCCTCCTTCCTCAAAATCCTAGTTGCCCTTTACCGCTTCCCTGATCGTTACCAGGGATTTCTTCGGCCCCGGCACGGAGCCTTTTATCAGGAGCAGGTTGTTTTCTGCGTCAACGCGCACGACCTCAAGGTTCTGGACCGTCACCTTTTTATTTCCCATCTGGCCGGGCATCTTCTTGCCCTTGAACACCTTGCTCGGATCAGAAGCCGCTCCGTTGGAGCCCGCGTGCCTGTGGAACTTGGAGCCGTGGGTCATAGGCCCTCTGTGCTGGCCGTGCCGCTTAATCGCGCCCTGAAAGCCCTTTCCTTTAGAAATGGCGCTTGCGTCCACCTTATCCCCGGCCTCAAAAATATCCACCTTGATCTCCTGCGCAAGCTCATATTCGCCCTCAAGCTTAAACTCTCTTACGAATCTCTTGCCGGACACGCCCGCCTTCGCGAAATGCCCCTGCTCTGCCTTCGTAAGCCCGTGGCGGTGGATGATCTCTTTCCTGCCGCCCTTGTCCTTGTTCACGATCTTGTCCTTCTTGTCGATAAAACCGAGCTGGACTGCCGCGTAGCCGTCGTTCTCCACGGTCTTGATCTGCGTCACCACGCAGGGACCCGCCTGAAGCACCGTTACCGGGGTCAGCGTCCCGTCCTCGGCGAAAATCTGCGTCATCCCGACCTTCGTAGCTAAGATAGCTTTCTTCATTATCATTACCTCCTTAGATTTACAGCGGAGCGCATATCTGCGCTCATCCTAAATGACAGGAATACTGCGTTACTTGTTTTTCATTTTAATATCAATATAAACACCGGCTGGCATCTCCAGTCTCGACAGCGCGTCTACTGTCTTCTGGGTCGGTGTAATGATATCGATGAGCCTCTTGTGGGTCCTCTGCTCGAACTGTTCCCTGGAATCCTTATACTTGTGGACAGCCCTTAAGATGGTGACCACTTCCTTCTTCGTCGGAAGCGGCACGGGGCCGCTCACCTGTGACCCATTCTTCTTCACTGTTTCGATGATTTTCTTCGCGGATGCATCCACCAGTTGGTGGTCATACGCCTTCAACGTGATCCTCATTACTTGACTTGCCATAAAAAAAGTCGCCTCCTTTTCGTACTTAAACCTCAGTACGACAAGCGGTGACTGTACACTTTCCCGTGTGTGTCGTATAAATCCCACACACTGATCGCCTTGTACAGTGTGACTTGCCGTCAGTTTCCTAACTTGACATTCGCTCCACGGAAAAACCTGCCACTAATCGGGCAGCAACCTCACGCTTCCCAGCTATCAATGTCACAGCTTTTTCAGTATATAGTAATTTTCTTTTATTTGCAAGGTTTATTTTAAAGTTTTTTCCCTTTTTCTGTTTTTTTCGCCAGGCAGGAAAGGCGGCTTGTGCATATTCCACAAATCATTTTATCTTTTTCTCTATTTTATTGACAATACTTAGACGGGATGCTATACTTAGAAAGTAGCTGCCGGAACTATAATCGGGGATAGCAAAGGCAGAGAAATATTGTTACTCTACAACATCATATTTTAATAATCTGGAGGGATGAATTTATGTTATTAGCACTTCAAGTTTTATTCGGCGTCCTCGTTGCCGGGACTGGCGTCGGTCTGATTATGGACATCGCCAAAAACCGCATGGACGAACTCAAGAACGCGACTGGCAAGCAGTGGGCGTCCGGCTTTGTGGTAGGTATCATCGCGAACCTGCTTGATACCCTGGGCTGCGGTTCTTATGCCCCATCCACGTTCATGTACAAACTGTTCGGACAGATCGATGACATCAATATTCCGGGCACTCTGAACGTCGGCGACACATTTCCGGTTATCTTCGAGGCATTTATCTTTACGGCTTCCGTAGAGTGCGATCCTGTTTTCCTGTGGGTTATGTACATATGTGCTGCCATAGGCTCGTTCGGATTCGCAACCATCGTAACCAAATGGCCCCGCAACAAGATCAGATATGCTCTTGGCACTGTGATGATTCCTCTTGCGTTGATCATGCTCTGCAAAAACATCGGGGTTGGTCCTTTTGGCGCTATTGGTACTCTCACCGGACTTAGCGGCTGGAAGCTGATTGTAGCTGCTGTCCTTAACATCGTATGGGGCGCCCTGATGGATATCGGATTCGGCCTGTACGCGCCGTGTATGGCTACCTGCCTTCTGCTTGGCGTTGACGCAGTAGTCTGCTTCCCGGTATTTATGGGTTCCTGTGCCGTACTGATGCCGGCATGCTCGATTGAGTTCATCAAGACCCACAGATATGATGTGCCGCACACGGTTGGCAACGCTATTGGCGGGTTGATCGGTGTATTCATCGCCTGGAAGGTTGTCACAAGCTTACCGATGTTCTGGCTCATCAACCTGATCTGCGTAGTTCTTCTGTGGACGTCATATACCTTGATCAGCGCGGCTAACAAGGATAAAAAGGCCGGAATAGCTTAAGCTCTTATGTGAGAAATGAAGTTTGAACCGCATAGATGGCGTTTTGTACAAAAAACGCCATCTATGCAGTTTCTTATCAAAAAAACGGAGAAAGAAATATGTTCGTAAATGAATATATAATGGATCGAAAACGTTACGACAAGTGGGCAACTCCTAAATTTTGGAAGTTACCTATTTTTTATGTATACTGCGCTATTTTTGCCGCAGGGGTGTTTGGCTGGATTTATTTTGGCAGGGTAGATGCGCCCGCAAGATGGCGGACAGTTGGGGCGTTCCTTACGTTTGTCGCGGTATACCGGGGAGTGTTTTTCCATTGGATGCACGCCGACAAGACATTCCGGGTCACGCGCCAGCAGTATTTTGGCGGCAAGGACTGGAATTGCAAGGTGATCGTCGGCTCTAAAAATATTTCTCTGTATATTAATGGAAAGCTCAACAACAAGGTCGAATGGGAAGAAATCAGAAAATTTGAGGAAGCGAGATCCTATTACAAATTATCCACGAATGAGGGTAACGAAGGGGTCATGCTTGATAAATCATGCTTTACGGAAGGGGACGCCGACAGCTTCCGGCAGTGGATGCAAAAGCAGCATCCGGAGATCGAGCATGGGCCGATCGCTCCGATGTTTGATAAATAAA
>CAZFSW010000141.1:0-4072 GCA_964521655.1 uncultured Dorea sp. | reverse complement strand
CCTCCCGTTCCTCCACTTCACCCTCCCCGTCTTCCACAAGGACAAAGATTTTCCCCGCCTGCGTCTGCCCCCTTTCCTGCGGAGGGTAGGCGGAAGAGATGAGCAGATAATCAATCTTCTCCTCCTCCTGCACAGACAGCACGTGTGCAAGGCTGCTGCATATCCTTACCTGAAATGCCAGCTCGTCCTTCTTTATCATGTAATGTGCAAGCGCGGACGCATATTCCTCATCCTTGTCGCAGATCACGATATTTTTACTTTTCACATAATATCCCTCCTGTTCGTCTTCCCATATGTCACTCGCAATATTTCTGAATCATCTGCCGAGACGGCGGAATAACTCTGAACGGCATGAACCTCTGCCATCAATTAGAATAAAACAATCAGATAGAAACTGCTGCTTACAGCTTGTAGGATGATTATAGCGTGATATTTTTCTTCTGTCCATAGCTGTTTTAGAAATTGTCAAATTTTGTGCAACATGGATAATTTTCTGCTGCCTTATATGCCCTGATAAAAGGTGATCCCATATAAAAGCGCCACTCCCGGCATACCAAAGGTCCCGGAGGTGACAAAGGTGAGCGGATTCAGCCCTACGCTTAGAGCGATGCCACGCTCCGCTAAAAACTGGTTGACAAAGAATATAACTGCAAATCCGATGACCGCGCGGATGAAAAAATTAACGGCCATATGCGGGCGTCTTCCTTGCACATCCCCACCTCCTCGCCTCTGCCTATTTCCATATATATCCGGCATTTGCGAATTTTATTCCTGAAAATTGTCCATACTACAGGATAGAACAGCCTGTATGGAGGTGGAGCATGAAATTATTTGCCAGAGAAAAGGCCGCGCCAGACCCCAGCATTTTTGACGAAATTGAACACACCCGCCGGGAAATCGAGAACGCCTACACGAATTTCCAGAACGCCTGCGACCCGGACCTGATTGACTCCTACATCTTCGAGGGAAACGCAGCGTGGAAGAGATACCGCTTTCTGCTCAAGCAGATCAGGCAAAGCTAAAGGCTGATCTCAACCGTCTTCCCTGTCCTGTGATACTGATGGTAGGCTACCCCTGCTGCGTCAAACATCCTCATGGATGCCTTGACCGACGCTGTATCTTCGTATTTATTGCAGTCATAGATGACCTCTTTGATACCGCTTTGTATAATTGCCTTCGCGCACTCATTGCAGGGGAACAGGGAGACATACAGCTTCGCGCCCTCCAGGCTCCCGCCCCGGTAGTTCAGGATTGCGTTCAGTTCGCTGTGTACGGTGTACACATATTTTGTCTCCAGCGGGTCGTCACCTTCCCGCGCCCACGGAAATTCATCATCGGAGCAGCCGATTGGCAGCCCGTTATATCCCATTGACAGGATCTTGTTGTCCCGGCTCACAATACAGCACCCCACCTGTGTATTCGGGTCTTTGGAACGAAACCCCGACAGTATGGCGACGCCCATAAAATACTCATCCCAGCTGATGTAATCCTCTCGTTTGTTTCCCATTTTACCACTCCTCCTTTATACCTCTATCACATGATGTCCCGCCGCCTTCAACAGACGGTTCATAATAGCGCTGCCGATTCCCCGCTCCGGAAATGATTCGCTAAAAATATAATCTGCATTTTCCTCGTCAAATTCTCTTAGGATCCCGTAGAGATGGTTCGCGACCGTCGCCTCATCCGACCTTGTACCGATGCTCTTTACCACGCCGCAGGTATAGCGGCCAAATGTCTCGTCCGTGCCGAGGATCCCAACCTTCTTCCCCTCCGCGATCCGTCCTGCCGCCATGCGGTTCACAGCGTCAATGACCAGCTCCATCGGCCCCTCGACGATACTAAGCTCCGCCTTCGGCGCGTAGTGGCGATATTTCATGCCCGGGGCTTTGGGCCTCTCCCCGCTGTCTACACCAAGAAACGCCTTATCTACCGCGACCTCCCCGATCAATTCCTCCAGCATCTCCTTCGTGATGGCTCCCGGACGCAGGATCATAGGCGGGTTCACTGTCATGTCGAGGATGGTGGATTCTACCCCAATGTCTACAGCGCCGCCGTCTATGATCATATCAATCCGCCCTTCCAGATCCTCCTTTACATGTTTTGCCTGAGTGGGGCTGGGCCGTCCTGATATGTTCGCGCTCGGCGCCGCGATGAACCCCCCGCCCGCCCGGATGACTGCTCTCGCCGTCTCGTCGCCCGGCATACGCACCGCCACCGTGTCCAGCCCGCCCGTCGTCGTATACGGAACTGCGCCCGTCTTTTCAAATATCATGGTAAGCGGCCCCGGCCAGTATGCCTTCGCAACTGTCCTCGCCTGTGCCGGGATAACCTCCGCGATCTTCTCCAGATCCTTCATATTCGTAATATGCACGATCAGCGGATTATCCGACGGCCTTCCCTTCGCCTCATAGATCTTCCCCGCCGCGTCTTCATTTAAGCCATCCGCGCCAAGCCCATACACCGTCTCTGTGGGAAATGCCACCAAGCCGCCAGATCTCAATATCTCTCCGGCCTCCCCGATGATCCTCTGGTATCTTTTCTGGTTCAGTTTCATCTTGTCAACACGTTTGATTCTTGTCTTCATGTATTTTATTATACTACACTCCTATTCACTTTCCAAATATTTTTCCACACCGGACGTAATCGCCTCCGCCATCGTCTCCTGATATCCTTCATCGGATAGGAGCCTTTCTTCCTCCGGATTGCTCAAAAAACCACATTCTACAATGACGATCGGAGGTTCGGTCCGTTTTAAAATATAATAGGTATTATTTGCCTTCGCTTTTCTCGTATTTTCCGCATCCACCTCAAGGAGCGCTTCCTGCATGATCTCTGCCGCAGCCTTCCCTTCCGCCGACTCCGAATAATAAAAGACCTGTGCCCCACAAACGTCCGGATCGGGATAACTATTCTGGTGAATGCTCACGGCAAGACCGGGCTTTGCCCCGTTGATCACCTTTACACGGTTTTTCATATCCTGAACCTTTATATTATCACTCTCTACGTCCGCAAGAGCCTCGTCTTCTTCTCTCGTCATGATAACTTCATACCCTTTTTTCTCAAGCCTCTTGCACACCAGCTTTCCAATCTCAAGATTGACATCCTTTTCCAGCACGCCGCCTGCACCCACCTTTCCGGGATCGTTCCCGCCGTGCCCGCAGTCAATAACTACGACAGCCTTCCCTTCTTCTGCCTTGCCGGAAGAAGCTTTATTTTCCAGAAATTTTCCCGCCGCCGCCAGCCCGGCAAGCAACAGCAGCATAAAAATCAGCTCCGCTTTTTTCCGCATAAAAATACCTCCTGACGATCCATACTGGTTAAATATATGACCGCAGAAGGTATTTTATTTTCTGAATCCTGTTCCCAAATGCCTCACAGCCGCCGCACAATAAGCCATAGACCGTTTGCTATAGTGCAATAAGCCGTAGCCGTCTGCTGCAGCAGATAATCCGGGCTTAGTTTGTATACTGCTGGATCAACTGCCAAATTGACGAATCCTCCAGCCCCAGCGCCCATTCTGCCGTTCCCGCAAGCTTGTACTCCTTCATGAGCTTTAGCTTCTCCTCAATAGACTGCGCATCCTCAAGCCATATCTTGTATGTCGTCCCATCGCTTTCCCATGTAGCAAAGTTCTGTTTCGTCTCGTCATCCCAGACGGCTGTGACGCCCGCCATATCCACCTGTGCTTGAGCCTCCGACATACCGTATGCCTCGCTTGACACGTTCATGGGGTAGTCCGCGTCCTCCGTTCCTGACTGCGCCACAAGCTCCTCCTCGGTCTTGGGCGTCTCCATCCAAAGCCTTGTGTAAAACGGAATTCCACTGATTACCTTCTGTGCCGGAACCTCCTTAAGCGTCTCTTCAATCCCTTCCTTTACATAATTGTAGGAGGATACCGAGCCCGCTTCGGGCGATCCGGCATAATGCTCATCATAACCCATGATTACGACGTAATCCGCGACGACTCCCTGCTCCTTGCGGTTGTATTGCAGGTTGAAGCCCTTTGGAACATAGTTATCCACAGACAGCACAAGCCCGTTCTGCCTGCAGCGTACTGACAATTCCCGGATAA
>CAZFSW010000140.1:0-4079 GCA_964521655.1 uncultured Dorea sp. | reverse complement strand
CTCTCCCATTACCCCCTGTAATAATTGATCAGGCAACCCTTAAGGATGATCTCCCTCTCCGTATCCGTCATATCCCCAAGCTTTAGCTCCATCTCCTCCAGCCTGTCCCTGACCACAAACGCCCTGACTGCGTCCTTCCTGTCTTCCACTGCTTTCCTCACATCCGGGATAAAGATATAATCCCCGTTCTTAAACGGCAGCGCCGTATGCTCCGCCTCGATGATAAACGGGAGCATCCCCCAGTTGATCAGGTTGGAGCGGTATCGCTTGGTCGCGTACTCGTTCGCGATATTCGCCCAGCCGCCCAGCACCTTCTGACAGGACGCCGCCTGCTCCCTCGCGGAGCCGTCTCCCGGCTTTACCGCGAAAATCGTGCTGCCTATGCCGATATTGCTTCTCCCGACTTTCGGATATGATTCCCTGATTTTCTCCATGACCGCATGGATCTCTTCAAGAGCCCCAGCCGGACACTTCCCGGCCTCAATCGCCTTCTGCGCCGCCTGTACCTCCTTCGCGCGCCCGACATATGCGGGATCCTTTCTGGACAGGGCGAACTCGGCCAGCCCAAGCGGGTTGGAGCGATAGGAGGACGTCTCGCCGGACGGGATAAGCTCGTCCGTCGTCGTCACCGGGTCGTGGATCTCCGAGACGACCTTTAACACGAGATTCTCAGGAAGCGCAGGCATCTCCGGCCAGTCCTTGATATTCGGCCCAAACTTGATCTCCACGGACGGATCCGCCTTGCCGTGGCTGTCAAAGACGCGGTTTGCGTAAATGCTGCTGTCAAAATGATAGGTCTTCCCCGTATATTCCACATCCATCGCCGTTGCCGGGGTGAGGAAGCCCTGATTCGCCGCCGTCGCCGCGATCGAGCGCGCGTCCATGAGCGCCACGGACGCGATCTGTCCGCTCTGGAGCTTCGAGCCCTCGCGGTTTGGAAAGTTGCGGGTCGAATGACGGACAGAGAGCGCACCATTCGCCGGAGTATCCCCCGCGCCAAAGCAGGGCCCGCAGAACGCCGTCTTTAAGACCGCGCCCGCCGCCATCAGATCGGCAGCCGCGCCATTTCTCACCAGCTCCATATAGATCGGCATACTCGCCGGATAGACGCTGAACGTAAATTCATCTGCGCCGATATCACGTCCCCTCATGATGTCCGCCGCCGCGCAGATATTCTCAAACCCGCCGCCCGCGCAGCCCGCGATGATTCCTTGCTCCACGTATAATTTCCCGTCCCGTATCTTGTCCTGCAGGCTGTACTCCACCGCGCCTCCCAGGCTGACAAGCGCCTTTTGCTCCACGTCGTGAAGGATATCCGGCAGATTGTCATTTACCTCGTCAATCGTATAGACGTTGGACGGATGGAACGGCATCGCGATCATCGGGCGTATCTCACTTAAGTTCACATACACCATGCCGTCATAGTATGCGGCCGCGCCCGGGGCAAGCTCCTGATAATCCCCCGCCCTTCCATGTATCTCGTAAAATTCCCGTATTTTCTCATCTGTCGTCCAGATAGAGGAAAGGCAGGTCGTCTCCGTCGTCATCACATCGATGCCGATGCGGAAATCCGCGCTCAGCTTCCCAACGCCCGGGCCTACAAACTCCATGACCTTATTATTCACATAGCCGTCTGCAAATGTCGCGCCGATGATGGCAAGCGCCACGTCCTGCGGGCCTACGCCCTTTGCGGGCTCGCCGTCCAGATAGATCCCGACGACCTCCGGGCGCCTGATATCGTAGGTTTTTCCGAGAAGCTGCTTCACAAGCTCCGGGCCGCCCTCCCCTATCGCCATCGTGCCGAGCGCCCCATAGCGGGTATGGCTGTCCGAGCCCAAGATCATCTTCCCGCCGCCCGCAAGCATCTCCCGCGCGTACTGGTGGATGACCGCCTGATGCGGCGGCACATAGACGCCGCCATATCTCTTCGCGCACGTAAGCCCAAATACATGGTCGTCCTCATTGATCGTGCCGCCCACCGCGCAGAGGGAATTGTGACAGTTCGTGAGCACATACGGGACCGGAAACCGCTCAAGCCCGGACGCGCGCGCTGTCTGGATGATCCCGACAAATGTGATATCATGGGACGTCAGCTTGTCAAACTTAATCTGAAGCTGCTCCATGTCGCCGGACGTATTGTGCGCTTCGAGGATTCTGTAGGCCATCGTCTCTTTCGCCGCATCTGCTTTCGTCAATGTCAGCCCATTCCTTTCGCAGACTGCCGCCCCATTTCCGTCTTCCGCTACAATCTCCGATCCATTTATCAGGTAAACGCCCCCGTCGTATAATTTCACCATATTCTTGTCTCCTCCTAATCTCGTATGTTCTTCATATGGTCCGCGACCATCATGGCTATCTTAAATGTAAGCGCGTCATCAAATACCCGCACGTCCAGCCCTGTCTTCTTCTGGATCTTCTCCAGACGGTACACCAGCGTATTTCTGTGGATATAAAGCTGCCTCGCCGTCTCGGAAATGTTCAGGTTATTGTCAAAAAATGTATAAACCGTCGTCAGCTCTTCCTCTTCAAATCTGACCGCCTCCCCCTGCGGAAATACCTCCCGCAGGAACATTTCGCACAGCGACACCGGAAGCTGGTGGATCAGCCTGCCGATCCCCAGTTCATTGTAGGCGAGGATATTTTTATCCGCGTAAAACACTCGCCCCACCTCCAGCGCAAGTTCCGCCTCCTTGTAAGAGCGGGACACGTCTTTTAGCTCCGCGACGATCGTGCCAAACGCAATGCGTACATTTGCCATTGCTTCCGTATTCAGCGTATCTACAAGCACATGCGCGGTATGATTAAGCTCTGCGTAGTCTTCTGTGGCTTCAAGCGCTTTGACAAAGATGATGTGCTTCTCGTCCACAGCCGTCACGAAATCTTTATTCCCCGTGGCATATAGCCCGCGCATCGTCTCGAGGACGAGGCTGTCCCCCTCATTTTTAGATTCGATCAAAAATACCGCCCGCCTCTGCTCCGTGGCGATCCTCATCTTCTTTGCCTGATTGTAAATGTCCACGACCAGCATATTGTCCAGGATGAGGTTCTGAATAAACCGGTTGCGGTCCATGCGATCCTTATAGGCTTCTATCAGGCTTTCAAGCTGACACACGCCCAGGCCCCCCGCAAGCTCCATCTGTTCCTCATTGCCCTGTAAGGCCAGGACATACAACGGCTCGCCATCGGAAGCCAGGAAGAAGCCCCTGCCCTCCAAAATGCTGCCTTCCATATCCAGATCCGCATAACGCAGGAAATCCGCCACTTCCTTTTCCAGCTCCTTCGCCTTCTCGCTCGTCTGCGCGAGGCAGTTTGCCTGCATATCCCACACAGAAGCTTCCAGATTCGTGACCTTGCGGATGCTCTGCAAGGTTTTCTGCAATACCTGATTTGATAACAATATCCTTCCTCCCCAGCCCGTTAATCCTGCGGGAACAGCGCGGCATCAATCTTCTCCATCTGGGCGGTGTCGATCCCGTAAGCCTTATCCTCGCCCTGTGCCACAACCACCTCAATGGTGGACGTTTCCCCATAAGTATTTTCTTCTGCAGCCTTGTTGAGGCATTGGATCATAAACTGCGCAAATGCATTTTCATCCTCCGTCACGGAAAGCCGCTCCTCATCCGGCAGCTCCTCCAAAAGAGCCGTCGCCGTATCCGTCAAAGTCAGATAAACCTGGGCGGGCGTTACTTCAACCTGCACGATGTAGCTTCCGTCCTCCTGTTTCTCCGACTCTTTCACCTCGTACTTGGCCAGCTTGTCCACCGAACTGAGACATTCCAGATATTCCGTCCGGATCGCTTCATCAATATCTCCGAATGTGTCAAGCTGCGCATTTCCCTGTTCCTCCATGATATCCTGTACTTCCTTCTTTGCTTCCTCTTCAGAAATGTCCCGGAATCCTGCGTACTTCGCATATTCGCCCTTGTAGCTTGCATCCAGCACGCTCTTCGTATACCCCGCCGCATCCAGCTCCTTTTCACATGCCGTAAGCCCCAGACACACCACCGCCGCCATCAAAAACGCCAGCCATCTACCCGCCTTCTTCATTTTGCTTCTCCTCTCTACAGCAAATTCATCTG
>CAZFSW010000139.1:0-4144 GCA_964521655.1 uncultured Dorea sp. | reverse complement strand
GTCCGCGAGGTTGTAGGTACGGCGATCCAGGATATCATCGCAGGCGGCGATGTGGCTGACACCTTGAAGCAGGCACAGGCTGACGCTGAGTTCTACTATCAATAAGATACGGGTCAATCAATAAGATAAGATGCTCGTTTATTAGTACGATGCGGGGGACCGCAAGGCGGTCTCCCGATTTTATTTAACTCTGAGGAATTAAGGGGGTGTTTGAATGGAACCTAAAAAGAAAGGCATGGGCTTAGTCGCGAAGCAGAAGGCAGCCGGATGGGTATTCCTCACACCGGCGACCGTCATGATTGCGGTTATGAGCTTCTACCCCATGATCAGGGCCTTTATCCTGTCTTTGCAGACGGGCAGGGGCTCCAACTACACATATACAGGTTTTTCCAATTACGCACGTATGTTCCAGGACAGGGTGTTCCTGCGTTCCGTCGGAAATACGTTTTTCTATCTGGCGATCCAGGTGCCGATCATGCTCGTGCTGGCCATCCTGCTTGCACAGCTTCTGAACAATAAGGATTTAAAGTTCAAAGGGCTTTTCCGTACCTGCGTATTCCTGCCATGCGCCACATCGCTGGTTTCATACGCGATCATCTTCCGTTTCCTGTTCGCACAGGACGGCCTGATCAATAACGCACTGGTTAAGCTTGGGATTTTCAGCGAAGGATATAATTTCCTCGGCAACGCCGGGACAGCGAAGATGGTGATCATCATCGCGCTGATCTGGAGATGGACCGGCTACAATATGGTATTCTATCTGGCGGGTCTCCAGAATATTGAATATTCCGTATACGAGGCGGCAAAGATAGACGGCGCCAACGGCTGGAAGACTTTCTGGGGCATTACCGTACCGCTCCTTCGGCCGACCATTATCATGACGTTCATCATGTCGATCAACGGTACGCTGCAGTTGTTCGATGAGTCCGTCAACCTGACAAACGGCGGCCCGGCAAACGCGACCATCACCATGTCGCACTATATTTACAACACCTGCTTCCTGCGCGCCCCGAACTTCGGCTATGGCAGCGCGATGGCATTCTTCGTATTTATCCTTGTCGCGATATTGGCGTTTATTAATCTGAAAGTAGGTGATACACGTGACTGAGAAGAAGAACAAATCAATGATTCAGCGCAGGCTGATTCCTACTTACATATTTTTGATTATTTTTTCTATCATCTCAGTATTTCCATTCCTGTGGATGATATCGGCGGCGACCAACAATTACATTGATATTTCTAAGGGACGCCTGCTGCCGGGTACGTATGCGCTGGAGAACTTCCGCAACCTGGTTTCACAGCAGCCTCTGGCCCGCGCGATGGCGAACTCTTTTATATATGCCATTACGGTTACTGTGATCTGCCTTTTCATCTGCTCCCTTGCTGGTTACGGCTTTGAGGTGTATCATGACAAGTGGAAGGATAAGCTGTTCTCCATCCTGCTCCTTGCAATGATGGTCCCGCAGGTGGCGACGATGATCCCGCTGTTCCAGATGTTCAGTTCAGCAGGGCTTCTCAATTCGGCGGTCGGCTTCTTCCTGCCGATGATATCGACGCCGTTCATGATCATGATGTTCCGGCAGAATGCAAGGGCGTTCCCGATCGACATCATAGAGGCGGCTCGGATCGACGGGTTGAATGAATTCCAGATCTTCTACCGTATGTTTTTCCCGACCATGAGGTCGACCTACGCGGCGGCGGCGGTTATTACATTCATGAATTCATGGAATGCGTACCTCTGGCCGAAGGTAATCATGACAGACGGCAAATCACTGAACATGGTAATGTTGATTGCCAACACCATCGGCGGTTACAAGATCGACTATGGCATGATCATGATGGGCGTATTGTTCTGCTCGCTGCCTACGATGATCGTATTCTTCGTATTACAGAAGCAGTTTGCAGAAGGTATTACCGGAGCTGTCAAATAAACGGACATAACTGAAAAACATCCGGCATGGCTGCCCATCTGGACAACGTGCCGGATATATTTTTACGCCTGTATGGGCCCCGCGGCGTCCTGCCCCATCTGGCACGGACCCAAGCGAAGCCGTCCTCTTTCCGAACGGCGGAAAGCCCCAAAGCCCGCGCAGGCAGAACATAATAACAGGAGCACAAAAATGAGTGAATTTATTCTTAACGTAATCCACCGCCCGGAGATGGTGCCGGAGTATTCCGCCACTGTCACCGGGCATGGGAAGGAAGAGGACATCGGCGACAAGAAGCTTTTGACCGAATCGCTGGACATTTTCAAGACGCAGCAGCGGATTGCCCACGAAAACGGTCTAAAGGTCACCATCCATATGACCTACGCCGCGCTTTTTAACGCAGAGGCGGTGGAAATCGCCAAACACGACCACGAGGCTTACGGGGACGAGATCGCCCTCTCCCTTCTGGGCCTCCCCTGCGAGGAATTCCGGGAGAAATATCAGACAAAGGACTTCTGCATCTGGATGTTTTCGATGGAGGACAAGAAACGGATCGTAGACGATGTATTTGGCAAATTCCGCGATATTTTCGGGTACTACCCGGAATCCACCGGCTCTTATTACATGGATGCGGACCTGACAAATTACATCAAGGAGACCTACCCTTCCGTCAAGTGCGCGATAGCGACCTGCTGGGAGGAGGGGCCAAAAGCATACCACACCTGCAATAATTCCTGGTATACGCTATTCGACGGGGGACCCTGGGCCCCCTGGATCCCCTCTAAGCAGAACACCCACGCGCCGGCGGCGAACGAGGAGGAGGACAGCGGGATCGTGGCGATCCCGCATCTGTCAAGGGATCTGCTCGCATGCTACGACGGGAACGGCTCCAATTTCGGGACGCACCCGCAGAATGTGCTGCGGGGGATGATCTATGACACGAAGACGTGGGAATATCCCTATCTCTACAACCTCATCGACCAGTACCGCGCATTGGAGAAATACAACAATGGCTACGCCTATAATATGATGTTTGTCGGCCCCGGCTGGATGAATAAGATGGGGCGCTGGGAGGCTCCCTCCGAGCTGCTGCTCAAATCCTACTCCGACGGCTGCAGATATTATGGCAGCCTCAAAAAGGAGGGCAAGCTCACCGACATGACGATGGCGGAGTTTGCGGATTATTACCGGAAGAAAAAGACCTACACCGAACCGGAGTGCGCGCTTTGGCGCGATATTCTCTACGGCTCAGAAAAACAGGTCTTCTGGTACGTTGACCCCTATATGCGTGCGGGCGTCAGCATGGATCAGGGCGGAGCGGTCTTCGACCTGCGCCCCTACGCCGCCAAGCTGCGCTGGGAGGTCGGCATCGGGACGAAGCATATACAGGACGCTTCCTACCCCTTCCTCATCCAGGAGAAATACCGCGCCGGATACTTCACCCACTATGCAGGCGAGGGGACGATACGGAGCGCCAAGTTCTCTTATCAGGGAGAGGAGGTGGATCTCTGCCTGTGCCGCACGAAAGCGCATTTCTCACAGGAGGGGAATACGCGGATCCTGACCCTTGACCCTATGACGATTGAATTTGCAGACCTGACCGTCACCTTGCAGACGAAGGAATATTTTGAAGAGGGGAGCGGCGCTATCAGGATTGAGCGGAACATCCTTGAAATGAGCAGGCCGGACGCGGAGGTGGAACTGAACGAGTACATGGTCGCCTGCTACGGGACGACGGAATATCCCGAGGACATGACCGGGATCACTCTGAAATGCGAGGGCCCGGAAGAGAAAACCATCTGCTACGAATACCGCTGCCGCGAGGAGAGCCTGCCGGGCGCTTCTTGTGTATCTGCCGTTATCCCGGCGATCGAGACGAAGGTATCTATGTCCGCCTCCTCTGACGCGGAGGGTTATATACGAGAGGGCTATGCGTTTTCACCGATGTTCACCCTCGGCTATAAGAAAAAAATCAAAGAGAAAGAGAGGTTTTCGACATGGCTCAGGCTGGAAAGGGCAGATTAAATTACCGGTGCCCCTCCTGCTTCATGCGGGATTTGGACATCGATATGTTCTACGATAAGGAAAAGGACGAGTATTACTGCATCCGCTGCCAGTACACGGGAAACGAGGCGGACGTGCTTAAGAAAAATGAACTGGTGCGCACGCGCTACGGCGCGATGCACAAAAGATTTACGAAATTTGATTTTGATTAG
>CAZFSW010000138.1:0-4147 GCA_964521655.1 uncultured Dorea sp. | reverse complement strand
CTCTGCCATGCACTGTACCGCTGTGATTGCCACGACGCCCTCGATATCCTGTGCGCTGCACCCGCGGGACAGGTCGTTGACCGGGGCCGCGATCCCCTGCGTAAGCGGCCCGTAGGCTTCCGCCTTCGCGAGCCTCTGCGTCAGCTTGTAGCCGATATTCCCCGCGTCAAGATCCGGGAACACAAGGACATTTGCCTTGCCAGCGACCGGGCTTCCCGGCGCTTTGGAGGCACCGATCTCCGGCACGATCGCCGCGTCAAGCTGGAACTCTCCATCCAGCATCAGTCCTTCCGGCGCGTTCTCCTTTGCGATCCGCGTCGCCTCTACCACCTTGTCCACGTCCGCGTGCTTCGCGCTGCCCTTCGTGGAGTGGGAAAGCATCGCCACCACCGGCTCTTTCCCGGTCAAAAGCCTGAAAGACTCTGCGGAGGAAAGCGCGATCGCCGCGAGCTTCTCCGGGTCCGGGTTCTGCTCCAGGCCGGAATCCGCAAAGACAAAGGTCCCGTCCGCCCCCATGTCGCAGTCCGGCACGACCATCACAAAAAACGCGGACACAAGCTTTGTCCCCGGCTTCGTCTTCAATATCTGTAAACATGGCCTTAATGTGTCCGCCGTAGAGTGGCAGGCGCCGGATACCATGCCGTCCGCGTCCTTCATCTTCACCATCATGACCCCGTAATACAGGTAATTCTTAAGAAGGAGCTCCCTCGCCTGCTCCTCAGTCATCCCCTTCTTCTGGCGCAGCTCCACCAGCTTCGCGATGTACGCTTCTGTCTTCGGGTTCGTCGCGGGGTCTACGATCGCAGCCCCACTGATGTCAAAGTCGCCCTTGTTCTTTGCGATCTCCTCTTCGCTTCCGATCAGCACCAGATTCGCAGTCCCCTCCTTCAGGACGGCCGCCGCCGCCTCGTAAGTCCGCTTGTCCTCGGTCTCCGGAAGCACGATCGTTTTCTTATTTGTCTTTGCTTTTGCCTTAATATCATCAATAAATCCCATGGCTCAAGACTCCTTTCCAAATTTTCTGTGTTTTATTATAATACAAAGAATGACGCCGGACAAGGTTTTTTACAAATGAAATACCGAGCTGATAATCGCGAAATACACGCTGATCGTGCTGATATCGACCAGCGTGGTGATCAGCGGCGTCGCCATGATCGCGGGGTCTAAGCCCACCCGCTTCGCAAGAAGCGGCAAGGTGCAGCCCACGACCTTCGCAATTACTACCGTACACGCCATCGTCGCGCCGATGGTGAACGCCATCAGGACGTCCCCCTGCCCCATCAGGAAAATGCGGATCCCGTTGACCACGGCGAGAATGATGCTTATGCACACTGCAATCCGGATTTCCTTCCATATGACCTTAGGAAGATCCCGGAATTCGATCTCCCCCACCGCAAGTCCCCGGATGACAAGAGTGGAGCTCTGGGAGCCGCAGTTCCCGCCCGTGTCTGTGAGCATGGGAACAAAGCCTGCAAGCTGGGGCATGATGGCAATCGCCGCCTCATAGCCGTTCATGATCATCTGCGTGACCGTGGCGGAGAGCATCAGGAACAGAAGCCACGGGATGCGGCTCTTCACATGCTCAAGCACGGAGGTGCCAAAATAGGATTCATCGTTCGGGTTCACGCCCGCCATGATGCTGATATCCTCTGTCTCCTCTTCCTGAAGGACGATCATAGCGTCGTCAACTGTGACAACTCCGACCATGCAGTGCTCATGATCCACGATCGGCAGCGCGATCAGGCCATATTTCATAATCGTCCTCGCCACTTCCTCCTGGTCGTCCGTCGTCCGGGCACAGAGCACATTGGTCTCCATGATCTCTTCAATTGTCCTCGACTCGCCGGTGGTCAGCAGGTCTTTGATGTCCACCTCCCCGATGAGCCGCTTCTTCTCTGTCACATAGCAGGTGTAGATCGTCTCGCGGTTCAGGCCCACCTGCCGGATCTTCATGATCGCCTCCTCCACCGTCATCTCCCGGCGCAGCGCGATGTAGTCCACGTTCATGACGCTCCCGGCGCTGTCCTCCGGGTACTGGAGAAGCTGGTTGATCTGGGCGCGCTTCTCCTCGTCCGTCGCCATGAGAAGCCTGTCTACCACATTGGCGGGCATCTCCTCCAGCACGTCAACCGTATCGTCCAGGTACATCTCCTCCATGACCTCTTCAAGCTCGGAATCCGTCAGCACATTAATCAAGAGCTCCCGCAGGTCGCTGTTCATATAAGCAAAGGTTTCCGCCGCCTCTTCTTTGCCGAGAAGCCGGAAGATCAACACAAGCTGCTTTTCGTCCACATCCTCCAGGATATCCGCCAGATCGACGGGGTACATATTATTCTCCAGCTCTTCCTTCAGCTCCTTGAACTGCCGCGCCTCCAGCATCTCCTGGATGCGCTCTATAGTCAGCTCCTTGCGCTTCGGCGGAAATACTTCATGTTCCACGGGATCGTCATAATCGAACTCGCTCTGCGCGACCGCGCGTCCCCACTCCTCTGGTGTGACCTTGCTCAAGTCCTTATCGAAATCCATATATACCCCTCCTTCCTGCAGATATTGCAGCGTCCGCCCCGCAATCTCCTTTCGGAAATGTAGCGCTTCGCGCCAGAAAGCACGGCAAAGCACTGCCGTCTGCGGACATTTTTGATCGTCGGTGATCTGCCAGCCATAACATCAATCTCCCACTTTCATGCAAGAATGAAGTGTGAGTTGACTTTTGATACCAAAATCATATATAGTATAATCAATTTCACCAGATTTTACAAGGAGATTGTTATGAAGGTCGTCGGGCTCATCACAGAATATAATCCTTTCCACAACGGACATCTGTACCATATCCGAAAAGCAAAGGAACTGACTGGGGCGGATCAGGTGCTGGTCGTCATGAGCGGAGATTACGTGCAGAGAGGCGCGCCCGCCATCATGCCCAAGCACATCCGCGCAAAAATCGCGCTGGAGGCGGGAGTCCCTGTCATCATAGAGCTGCCTGTCTGCTGTGCGGTCTCAAGCGCGGAATATTTCGCCGCCGGAGCCATCTCCCTATTTGAGAAACTAGGCTGTATCGACGCTATCTGCTTCGGGAGCGAATGCGGCGATTATGATGCGCTGGAGCGCATCGCACGGGTCACGGCGGACGAGCCGGAGGAATACAAGAAGCTTCTTAAAGAAGCCATGCGCAAGGGCAACTCCTTCCCCCGCGCCAGACAGATGGCGCTTAAGGCTTACCTAAAGGACGACTCCCTGGACGTCATACTGGAGCAGCCAAATAACATCCTCGGCATCGAATACATCAAGGCCCTGTACAAGAAAAAGAGCAGTCTGGAAATCCACACCATTAAGCGCATGGTGTCCGGCTACCACGAGGAGGAGCTGACCGAGACCTACAGCTCCGCGTCCGCCATCCGCAAGCTCCTCGCCCATGCGGGAAATTCCCTCCATCTGGAAAGCGACGGGCTCTTTGACGAGCCGACGCTCTCTGAGGTGCTGACCCGCTTAGAGGATCAGGTCCCGCCCTCCTGCATCCGGCTGCTGGAGGAAACGCACCGGACAAGATACCCGGTCTATGCCAACGATTTTTCCCTGATCCTGAAATACCGGCTGTTAAACGAAACGGCCTCTTCCCTGACGCGCTATCTGGATATCTCGGAGGAGCTCGCGAACCGGATCATGCGCCACGCCAATGATTTCATCTCCTTTGACCAGTTCTGCGATCTGTTGAAGACACGCGACCTGACCTATAAGAGAGTCAGCCGCTGCCTGTTCCACCTGCTGCTTGGCATCACCGCTGACGACATGGCAGAGTACAGCGAAAGCGGCTTCTGCCAGTACGCCCGCATCCTCGGCTTCCGAAAGGACGGCGCCGCCCTCCTTTCTTATCTGAAAGAACATTCCAAAATCCCGCTTATCACGAAGCTGGGGCAGACCGACGGGCTGAATGAAACCGGGCTTAAGATGCTAAAGCAGGATATTTTCGCGGCAAACCTGTACGAAAGCGTGATTACGGACAAATTCAAGATGCCGTTTATGAATGAATACCGGCAGCAGGTGGTGCGGGTGTAGCCTGGTCAATTTGCATAAATTACCATCTATATTTTTCAAATATTTCATCTTTTTTTCTTCCCGCGTGTGAGTTATAATAGAGCCACGGCTCACA
>CAZFSW010000137.1:0-4153 GCA_964521655.1 uncultured Dorea sp. | reverse complement strand
TATATCCGCTGGTTCGAGGAGGCGCGCCTCGACGTGATGGAACAGATGGGGCTTGGCTACGGGGAGGTGGAGGAGCAGGGGATCCTGATCCCGGTCCTGTCCGTGGAGGCGGACTATCTGCGTATGCTTTATTTTGGCGATACTGTGACGATTGAGACATATATTAAGGAATACAACGGGATCAAGCTTACTGTGGCATACGAGGTCATCAGCGATAAGACGGAGATGGTCCACTGCCGGGGGACGACGAAGCACTGTTTTGTCAACCGCGAGGGACGGCCATTGTCGCTGAAGCAGGCTGCCCCGCAGCTCCACGAGATACTTTATGAAGGCCTGGAGCTTCATAAAACGAAGAACCGGAAAGAATAGAAAGAAAAAGAGAGGATGGGAGACATGAGAATCACACTGAAGGATGGCTCGGTAAAGGAGTACGGGAAAGCAATGCCGGTCATTGACATCGCGAGGGACTTAAGCGAAGGGCTGGCAAGGGCGGCGACGTCGGCAAGAGTGGACGCAGAGCTTGTGGACCTGCGCACTGTGCTCGACAAAGACTGCGAGCTTGAGATCCTTACATTTGAGAGCCCCGGCGGGAAGGGGGCATTTTTCCACACGACCTCTCATATCATGGCGCAGGCTGTGAAGCGGCTTTATCCGGACACGAAGCTCGCCATCGGCCCGTCGATTGAAAACGGCTTTTACTACGACCTCGACAGGGAGACTCCGTTTGTGGCGGAGGATCTGGAGAAGATCGAGGCGGAGATGAAAAAGATCGTAAAAGAGGATCTTCCGATCGAACGCTTTACGATGTCCAGGGAGGATGCGATCGCATATTTCCGGGAAAAGGACGAACCCTATAAGATAGAGCTTATTGAAGACCTGCCGGAGGGAGAGGAGATCAGCTTCTACAGGCAGGGGGAATTTACTGACCTCTGCGCGGGGCCGCACCTGATGAGCACAAAGCCCGTGAAAGCGTTCAAGCTGTTAAGCCTCGCGGGGGCATACTGGAGAGGCAGCGAGAAGAATCAGATGCTCACGAGGATCTACGGCATCTCCTATCCGAAGAAATCCGGGCTTGACGAGTACCTCCATATGATGGAGGAGGCGAAGAAGCGCGACCACAGGAAGCTTGGCAGAGAGCTTGGGATCTTCATGATGTGCGATGAGGGCCCGGGATTCCCGTTCTTCCTCCCGAAAGGGATGGTTCTTAAAAATACGCTTCTTGAATACTGGCGCGAGCTGCACCGGAAGAACGGCTATGTGGAGATCTCCACGCCGCTTATCCTGAACCGGCAGCTTTGGGAAAATTCGGGACACTGGGATCATTATAAGGATAATATGTACACGACGGTCATTGACGGCGAGGACTATGCGGTAAAACCGATGAACTGCCCGGGTGGGATGCTTGTGTACAAGTCGCAGCCGCGCTCCTATAAGGATCTTCCGCTGCGCGTTGGGGAGCTTGGAATCGTCCACAGACATGAGAAGTCCGGCCAGCTTCACGGCCTGATGCGGGTGCGCTGCTTTACGCAGGATGACGCCCATATCTTTATGACCCCGGAGCAGATCCGCGATGAGATCAAGGGGGTTGCGAGGCTCATCGATGAGATATACAGCTTATTTGGGTTCACCTACCACGTAGAGCTCTCCACGCGCCCTCAGGACAGCATGGGAAGCGATGAGGACTGGGAGATGGCGACCGAGGGCTTACGGGGCGCTTTGGATGACCTGGGGCTTGATTATGTGATCAATGAAGGGGACGGCGCGTTCTACGGGCCGAAGATTGATTTCCATCTGCGGGATTCCATCGGGAGGACGTGGCAGTGCGGGACGATCCAGCTTGATATGCAGATGCCGCAGAGATTTGATCTGGAGTATACGGGAGACGATGGAGAAAAGCACCGCCCGATCATGATCCACCGTGTTGCGTTCGGCTCTATCGAACGGTTTATCGGTATCCTGATCGAGCATTTCGCGGGCGCGTTCCCGACCTGGCTTGCGCCGGTGCAGGTGAAAGTGCTCCCGATCTCGGACAAGCATCTGGAATATGCCGGGAAGATCCATGAGGCGCTGGACGCGGCGGGGATCCGCGCGGAGCTTGACGGACGGGCGGAGAAAATCGGCTATAAGATCCGTGAGGCGCAGATGAACAAGATCCCGTATATGCTCGTGGTGGGAGCGAAGGAGGAGGAAGCGGGCGCCGTGTCCGTGAGAAGCCGTTTTGCGGGGGATGAAGGACAGAAAGGGCTTGATGAATTCATCCGCGCCATAAAGGAAGAAATTGCCGCAAAGACCATCCGGGAAACTTTGCAATGACGTCGCGCCTAAGTCTTTGCAGGCACCGGATTTCGTCTCCATGAAAATTTTTTTGGGTCAGATAACAGCGGGGAAAAGAGTGGGCCGGGACGAGTAAAAGAAAGCGGTACAGGGCATAATAACCTCGATATGTATATATCAGAAGGAGGTAGGATTATGCCAGAATTAAAATGTACGGTGCAGACATGCCGGCATAATAAGGATTATTACTGCGACCTGGACGGCATCGTAGTCGGGGGAAGCTCCGCGAAGCGCGCGAAGGACACCTGCTGCGACAGCTTTGAGGAGCGTAAGGATTCCATGATGGACTACAGCGACGTCACGGGAGAGGCTTTGGCCATGAGCGACGTCGACTGTAAGGCCACGGACTGTATGTACAACCATTCCTGCCAGTGCCACGCGGGGAAGATCAGCGTGGAGGGCGGCCAGGCCTGTCAGTGCGGGGAGACCGAGTGCGCCACATTTGAATGCGGATGTGCATAAGCGTTTCAGGCGGCATGAGGAAGGGAAGCAAAAAAGCTTCCCTTTTTTGTTGACGCAGATTTGGCGAATGGTTATAATGGATTTACACGCTAAAATAAGGAGCCAGGCTTATGGAAGCAAAGCATGAGAAGAATGAGAAGAATGAGAGGGAAAAGGAAGAGCCATATTATGACCGGCGGCCTCCCATCGGGAAGAAGGGGCCATCGAGGATCCGCCAGCAGTTTGGCAGGGGGATGTCGTATTTTCTTGTGGTGGCGGCGGCCATCCTGTTTTATTTCATCCTCCTGCGCCTTACCAATCTTTCCTATGGCGTTGGAAAGATATTTGGCATATTAAAGCCCATCCTGTACGGCTGCGTGATCGCCTATCTGTTAAACCCCATCGTGCGGAAGGTAGATCAATACCTTGCACCGTTTCTGGAAGCGAGAATGCGAAAAAAGGAGAAAGCGCAAAAGCTGTCAAGGGGCGTCGGGATCCTGGCATCGCTCCTTATTCTTTTTGTGGTTGTGACCGCGCTTTTAAATCTTCTGATCCCGGAGCTGTATAAGAGCATCCGCAGCATGGTATACACACTTCCGGGGCAGATCCAGGATGTGCTGAATCGGGTAAATGACGCGAAGCTTGATGATTCCACGACGGGGAAGGTTATTCAGTCCGCATTGGAGCAGGGTACGGACATGTTCATGGATTGGATGCGCACAGATCTTCTTGATCGAGCAAATGAAATCATGTCCGACCTGACGCTTGGATTCTTCAATGTATTAAGTGGGATTTTTGACGCCCTGATCGGCGTCATCGTGTCCATCTACATATTATTTAGCAAGGAGCAGTTTGCAAGGCAGGGCAAAAAAGCTGCCTATGCCATATTCAGCCCGCACCACGCGAATATGCTCCTGCATCTGTTCGTAAAGAGCAACGAGATCTTCGGCGGATTTATCATCGGCAAGCTTATTGATTCGCTGATTATCGGCGTACTCTGCTTTTTCGGACTTTCTATCCTGAATATGCCGTATGTGATGCTGGTCAGCGTAGTTGTGGGAGTGACGAATGTGATTCCATTTTTCGGGCCCTATATCGGAGCCGTGCCAAGCGCTATCCTGATTCTTTTGGCTGACCCGATGAAGGGGCTGTACTTTATCATATTTATCCTGCTTTTGCAGCAGTTTGACGGAAATATCCTGGGGCCGAAGATCCTCGGCAACTCCACGGGGCTTTCCGCGTTCTGGGTGGTCGTGGCGATCCTGCTCGGCGGCGGGCTGTTCGGGTTTGTCGGCATGGTGATCGGAGTTCCGACCTTTGCCGTGCTTTATTATATCGTGGATATCATCCTGGAGAGCCGTCTGGAGAAGAAGCGGCT
>CAZFSW010000136.1:0-4167 GCA_964521655.1 uncultured Dorea sp. | reverse complement strand
GTCTTAAAAGAGCAGCGGGAGAAGAACAGCTCGGCAATCGAGCAGCTTGAGAGGGAATACGAGGAGAATCACGCCGCTTACGCGCAGGAGATTCTGAAAGCGATTATAGAGGTGTAGAACATGGGAAATCTGTTGTCATACAGTGGGATTGTCACCAAGATACGGGCAATGCAGGCGAAGCTTCTGACACAGCAGGATTTTGAGGCGATCGCGGGTATGGCGAACGTCCCGGAGATCATCGAGTTCCTTAAGGGGAAGCCCGCCTATACCAAATATATCAACCAGATGGACACATCGCTCTACCACAGGAGGTATGTGGAGAAGATGTTGTATCAGTCTCTTTATGGTGATTATACACGCATCTTCCGTTTCGCGGGGCTTAAGCAGAAGGAGTTTTTAAGGGAGTATCAGAAGAGGTATGAGGTAGACCTGATCAATTACTGCCTGCGCATTGTATTCAACAGTTATGACGCCCCGTTTGACCTGGAATATAAGAAGAGGTTTTTTGACCACTATTCCCAGCTTTCCATTGATAAGATGATCACGTCGGGAAATATCGAGGAGCTGGTAGACAACCTAAACGGCACGGAGTATTACGAGCCGCTTAAGAGGCTTCGTGATTCGGGGGCGGCTACGCTGTTCGATTATGACCTGGCGCTGGATTTATATTATTTTTCAACATTTTGGAGAAAGGGGAAAAAATTCCTTGAGGGGAAGGAAAAGGAGATGTTTCTGCGGGAGTTCGGGACGAGGATCGATCTTTTGAATATCCAGTGGATTTACCGCGCTAAGAAGTATTACAATATGCTGGCGCCGGATATCTACGCGCTGACGCTCCCCTATCATTACCGGCTGCGGGCGGAGGAGTTCAAGGCGCTGGTGGAGGCTCCAACCGTGAAGGAGTATGAAAGACTTCTGGAGGGAACCTATTACGCCAGGCGCTATGAGATTGACGATACGAAGACGCTGGAGCGCAGGTACAGAGACATACTGAAGTATCTGTATGTGTCCGATATGCGCCGCAATCCCTATTCGATGGCCACGGTCAACACATATTTATTCTTAAAAGAGGAAGAGATAGACAGGCTGACGACAGCGATGGAGTGCATCCGCTACGGATTGTCCAAAGAAGAGACGTCTGCCTATCTGGGAGGTGTGATTCAATGATTGTAAAGATGAAGTTCTTGAGCATCAGCGGGCCGGCGGCAGATATCGACCGCGTGTGCGAGACGTATCTGACCAAGTATGAGATGCAGCTTGAAAATGCGGTCACTGAGCTTAAGACGACGGAAAATCTCCTGCCCTTCGCGGAGGTAAATCTGTACAGGGAGCCGCTTGCGAAAGCGGAGCAGTTTGCGGCGCTCCTTAAGGAGGGCGACTTCTATGCAGAGCCCGACATGGATAAGGAGGATATCTTAAGTCTGATTCAGGATATCAACCATGACTATCTGGAATTGCAGGAGAATAAAGAACGGCTTAAGAAAAGCAGGGATGAGCTTATGGGGTGCCTGAAGCTCGTCGAACCCTTCTCCCCTCTGGAGGTCAATATCCGCAAGACGATGAACTACCAGTATCTGAAGGTGCGGTTCGGTCGTATTGGGATCGATTATTACCACAAGCTGGAAAAATACCTGTTCGAGGATCTGAACGCGGTATTTCTGGAGGGCTCGCGCAATGAGAATTATGTGTATGGGTGTTATTTTGCGGCGAATATGGATCTGGCAAAGGTAGATTCGGTATTTAATTCCCTGCACTTTGAGCGGATCACGCTTCCTGCCGAGTATTCCAGCACCCCGGACAAGGTATGCGAGAGCATCCGCAAGGATATCGAGGATACGGATGGGTATATCAAGAATATAGATGAAGAGATCCATACGCTTATGACCAGCCATGCGCCGCAGATTCTCGGAGCGAGGAAACGGCTGGAGGAGCTTGCCACGAATTTTGACATCCGCAAGCTGGCGGCGAGGACGAAAAACGAGGACGGGCAGTCTGAATCTTATCTGCTGTGCGGCTGGATGGGCGAGGAGGACGCAGAACGGTTCATACAGGAGGCGGAGAATGATAAAAAAGTATTTGTCATGGTGGAGGAGAACCGCTCCAGATTCTTCGGGGATCCGCCCACGAAGCTTCAGAACCCGAAGTTCTTCAAACCCTTTGAGATGTTCGTCCGTATGTACGGGCTTCCGGCCCATGACGAGATGGACCCGACCATCTTTGTAGCGCTCACCTATACCTTCATCTTCGGCGCGATGTTCGGGGATGCGGGGCAGGGCCTGTGCCTCTTCCTCTTCGGCGGGCTTCTGTACCTGATAAAGAAGATAGACCTTGCGGGGATCATCTCTATCGCGGGGCTGTTCTCCACATTTTTCGGATTTATGTTCGGGAGCGTGTTCGGCTTCGAGGACGTCATCAAGGCGAGGTGGCTAAGGCCGGTGGAGGCGATGGCCAACCTGCCGTTTATCGGGCAGATTAATTCTGTATTTGTCGTGGCGATCGCGTTCGGTATGGGCTTAAATCTGCTGGTGATGATTTTCAACATCATCAATGCGGCGAAAGCGCACGATCTGGAAAATATGCTTTTTTCCCCAAATGGGCTGGCGGGCTTCATATTCTATGGCTTCCTCGTGCTGACTATCGTGCTGTACATGAGCGGGCACAAGGTTCCGGGAAATATCCTGATGGCTGTCTTCTTAGGGATACCGATCCTGCTCTTCGTCTTTAAGGAGCCGCTGGGGAATCTGGTAGAGAAGCGGCATAAAAAGATAGAGGGGAGCAAGGGCATGTTCCTCGTGCAGGCGTTCTTTGAATTGTTTGAGGTGATGCTGAGCTATTTCTCCAACACCATCTCTTATGTCCGGATCGGTGCGTTCGCGGTCAGCCATGCGGCGATGATGGAGGTCGTGCTCATGCTGTCGGGCGCCTCGGAAGGGCATACGAACTGGGTCGGCATCGTTCTTGGGAATATCATCGTATGCGCCCTGGAGGGGCTGGTGGTGGGGATCCAGGTGCTCCGTCTGGAGTACTATGAGATGTTCAGCCGCTATTATAAGGGCAGCGGACGGGAATTTAAAGCGTTTAAACAGAAAAACCACAAATAGAAATTCACCATATAGGAGGAAAAAACCATGACACTGACAGTAAAATTATTATTAGTTGCAACCTTAGTCCTAAGCATCATCCTCCCGTTCGGGTATTACCTGATCGGGGAGAGAAATAAGAGACGCTATAAAAGGGCCCTCGGTGTAAATGTCTTCTTTTACTTCGGGGCGTTCGTGGTCGCAGCGATCATGATGTTCGGAGGCGAGCCTGTCCATGCGGCGGAGGCTTCCGCGGCGGCGGGAAGCGCGGCGGGGCTCGGCTATCTTGCGGCGGCGCTTGCGACGGGTATGTCCTGCGTGGGAGGCGGCATCGCGGTCGCGAGCGCAGCGAGCGCGGCTCTTGGAGCGATCAGTGAAGACCCCAGCGCACTCGGCAAGTCCCTGATCTTCGTGGGCCTTGCAGAGGGCGTGTGCCTGTACGGGCTGATCATCTCCTTTATGATTCTGGGGAAACTCTGAGATGAAGATGTATCTGATCAGTGATAATGTCGATACGCTGACGGGGATGAGGCTTGCGGGCGTGGACGGCGTGGTCGTCCATGAAAGGCGGGAGCTGAGGGAGGCGTTAGAGAGTGCCATGAATGATAAAAGCGTCGGCATTATCCTTCTGACGGAGAAGTTCGGGCGCGAGTTTCCCGACCTGATCGACGAGGCGAGGCTTGAGCGCACGATGCCCCTTCTCATTGAGATCCCGGACAGGCACGGGACCGGGCGGAAGAAGGAATTTATCACATCATATGTAAATGAAGCGATTGGACTAAAGCTATAGGGAGAGGGTGAGACGCTTGACGATACAGGAGAAGACGGAGCATCTGAAGGACGCCGCCATGCTCGAGGCGAGGATGCAGGCGAACGCGATCATAGAACAGCATAAGGCCGCCCTTAAGAATATCAACGACCAGCACCACGCGGAGGCGGAGCGCCAGTCAGAGACGAGGATCAAGGCGGAGCAGACGACGGCGAGGCAGCAGCTTAGCATGGCGTCCTCTAAAGCGCAGTTGGACTTAAAGCAGGAGCTTGGAAAGGCGCAGAAAAAGTTCAAGAAAAAGCTGTTCCGGGAGGTGGA
>CAZFSW010000135.1:0-4193 GCA_964521655.1 uncultured Dorea sp. | reverse complement strand
CTGGCGACCTCCGGCGCGGTGGGCTCGGATCTGGCCAATATGATCAACGAAGCGGCAATCAACGCGGTGAAGCATGGGAGAAAAGCAGTCTGCCAGGAGGATCTCTTTGAGGCGGTGGAAGTGGTACTGGTCGGCAAGGAGAAGAAGGACCGGATCATGAGCCAGGAGGAGCGGCGCATCGTATCCTACCATGAGGTGGGCCATGCGCTGGTGAGCGCGCTTCAGAAGGATTCTGAGCCGGTGCAGAAGATTACGATCGTGCCGCGCACGATGGGCGCGCTCGGCTATGTGATGCAGACGCCGGAGGAGGAGAAGTTCCTGAATACGAAAAAAGAGCTGGAGGCGATGCTGGTCGCTACGCTGGCGGGGCGCGCGGCGGAGGAGGTCGTGTTTGACACTGTGACGACCGGGGCTTCTAATGATATTGAAAAAGCGACGAAGATCGCGCGCTCCATGATTACGCAGTATGGCATGAGCGAGAAGTTTGGCCTGATTGGCCTGGAGTCCATCCAGAACCGCTATCTGGACGGCAGGCCGGTGAGCAACTGCGGGCAGGAAACGGCGTCGGAGATTGACAAAGAGGTCATGGAAATGCTGAAAAATGCCTATGAGGAGGCAAAGAGGCTCCTTACAGAGCACAGGAAGTCGCTGGATAAGATTGCCGCTTTCCTGATTGAGAAAGAGACGATTACCGGAAAGGAATTTATGGAGATCTTCCATGAAGTGGAGGGAATCGACCCGGAGGAGAAAAAAGAGCCGGGAGAGCGGGTCACGATGACGCCTGTGACAGAAGGCTAGGTTATGTTTGATATACAGGAGGAGCTGAAAAAACTGCCGGGGAAGCCGGGCGTATATATCATGCATGACGAGGCGGACAGCATCATCTACGTGGGCAAGGCGGTCAGCCTGAAAAACCGGGTGCGCCAGTATTTCCAGAGCAGCAGGAACAAGGGCGCAAAGATCGAGCAGATGGTGACGCATATCACCCGCTTTGAATATATCGTAACGGATTCCGAATTAGAAGCGCTGGTGCTGGAATGTAACCTGATCAAGGAGCACAGGCCCAAGTACAACACGATGCTGATGGATGATAAATCCTACCCTTTCATTAAGGTCACGGTTGGGGAACCGTTTCCCCGCATTATGCTGGCGAGGCGGATGGTAAAAGACAAGGCGAAGTATTTCGGCCCATATACCAGCGCGGGTGCGGTGAAGGATACAATTGAGCTGATCCGCAGGATTTACCATATCAGGAGCTGTAACCGTAGGCTTCCGGCGGATATCGGGAAAGAACGCCCCTGCCTCAACTACCATATCCATCAGTGCAATGCCCCCTGCCAGGGCTATGTCCCGCAGGAGGAATACCGGAAGGCTGTAGACGAGGTGCTTCATTTCCTGAACGGGGATTATGATTTGATCCTGAAAAGGCTGCGCGCGGACATGGAGGCAGCCTCGGAGGCGATGGAGTATGAGAAAGCCATCGAGTACCGAGAGCTTCTTGCCAGCGTCCAAAAGATCGCGCAGAAACAGAAGATTACAGATACTGCGGGCGACGACCGGGATATCCTCGCCGTGGCGTCGGAGGAAGAAGACGCGGTCGTGCAGGTATTTTTTATCCGGGGAGGCCGGCTGATCGGGAGGGACCATTTCTATCTGAAAATCTCCGATGGGGAGAGCAGAAGCGAGATCCTCTCCAGCTTTATCAAACAGTTTTACGCGGGCGCGCCATATATCCCGGCGCAGCTTATGCTGCCGGAAGAGATAGAAGACCAGGAGCTGATCGAGGAATGGCTTACGCGCAGGCGGGAACATAAGGTGCATCTGTATGTGCCGAAGAAAGGGACGAAGGAAAAGCTGGTGGAGCTCGCGGGAAAGAACGCCAGGCTTGTGCTGGAGACGGATAAGGAGCGGCTGAAACGGGAGCAGGGACGCACCATCGGCGCGGTTAAAGAGCTGGAAGGGCTGCTTGGCTTACAGGGGATCGTGCGGATGGAGGCATACGATATCTCCAACACGAACGGCTTTGACTCTGTGGGCTCGATGGTGGTGTACGAGCGGGGGAAGCCAAAGCGCAACGATTACCGCAAGTTCAAGATCAGGAGCGTACAGGGGGCGAATGACTACGCCAGCATGGAGGAGGTGCTTACGCGCAGGTTTGGCCACGGCCTCAGGGAACGCGAGGAAGGGAAGGAGCTGGGCGGTTTCACCGCATTTCCCGACCTGATCCTGATGGACGGCGGGAGAGGGCAGGTCAATGTCGCGCTGGAGGTGCTGGAAAAGCTGCATCTGCACATCCCGGTGTGCGGGATGGTGAAGGACAGCCGTCACCGGACGCGGGGACTGTACTATAAAAACGAGGAGCTCCCGATTGACAAGTCCTCCGAGAGTTTCCGGCTGATCACCAGGATCCAGGACGAGGCGCACCGCTTCGCGATCACATTTCACAAGGACCTGCGCAGTAAGGGGCAGGTACATTCAGCGCTCGATGATATCCCCGGAGTGGGGCCGGCGAGGCGGAAGGATCTGATGCGGTATTTTGAGAATATAGACGCCATCAGGAACGCATCCGTGGAGGAGCTTAAGAAACTGCCCTCCATGAATGAGAAGGCGGCAAAGGGCGTGTACCAGTATTTTCATTGAGGCGTCCGGGCCTGAAAGCGGGTCGCATCTGCAAAAAAGCGGCGTGGGTGGAAGCATAGAATGGACATGGGGGATGGATATGGAGAAAAACAGGGTCAAGCTTAAAAAAGTAGTGGAAAGGATGAATCTCAAAAACCTGACGCCGGATATCGACTATGCAGGCAAGGAGGTCACGATTCCGGATATTAACCGTCCGGCGCTCCCGCTGACAGGGTTTTACAAAAATTTCGATTCCAAGCGGGTGCAGGTCATCGGCTATTCGGAATTTGACTATCTGAAGACCTTAAGCGATGAGAGGAAGGAATTCATCTATGATAAATTCCTGCGGGACGATATGCCGTGCATCGTGTTTTGCCGTGCGCTGAAGCCTGACAGCCTTCTCCTGGAGAAAGCGGGACAGGCGAAGATCCCGATCTTTTCCACGGAAATGCATACGTCGGAATTTACGGCGGAGATTATCCGCTGGCTGAATGTCGCGCTTGCGCCGCGCATCTCTATCCACGGGGTACTGGTGGATGTGTACGGCGTCGGCGTCCTGATCATGGGGGAGAGCGGCATAGGGAAAAGCGAGGCGGCGCTGGAGCTCATTAAGAGAGGGCATCGGCTGGTCAGCGACGACGTGGTGGAAATCCGAAAGGTCAGCGATGAGACGCTGGTAGGATCAGCCCCGGATATCACGAGACATTTTATAGAGCTTCGGGGCATCGGCATTGTGGATGTGAAGACCTTATATGGCGTACAGAGCGTGAGGGAGACGCAGAATATTGACCTTGTGATCACGCTGGAGGAGTGGGATCGCGAGAAGGAGTATGACAGGCTGGGGCTTGAGGAGAGCTATACGGAGTTTTTGGGGAACCGCGTGGTCTGCAACCAGCTTCCCATCCGCCCGGGGCGGAATCTGGCGATCATCGTGGAGACTGCGGCGATCAACCACAGGCAGAAGAAGATGGGATACAACGCGGCGCAGGAATTATATAAACGGGTACAGAGAAACCTGACGAAAACAGATGACTGATTCATGGTTTGCGGGAACGGAGAGAGAGGCGTGGTATGAAATATTGTTTTGGCGTGGACATCGGCGGTACAAGTGTGAAGATCGGACTTTTTACGGAGAAGGGCGATATCCTGGATAAATGGGAGCTTAAGACCCGCAGGGAGAATGAGGGTGAGACGGTTCTTTGTGATATCGCGGCGTCCTTAAATGACAAGATTGAAAAAATGGGCCTGGATGCCGGAGATATCCGGGGAATCGGCGTAGGGATCCCCGCGCCCGTGATCGGGGACGGGATCGTAAAGGGAACGGTCAATCTGGGCTGGGGCTATAAGGAGGTCAACAGGGAGCTGCGGGAGCTGACTGGGCTTTCCGTGCAGGCGGGAAACGACGCAAACCTTGCCGCGCTTGGCGAGATGTGGCTGGGGGCGGGGCAGGGCCAGAAGGATATGATCATGGTGACGCTGGGAACCGGCGTCGGCGGCGGGATCATCTCTGGCGG
Organism: uncultured Dorea sp.; assembly: GCA_964521655.1. Taxonomy (GTDB): domain Bacteria; phylum Bacillota; class Clostridia; order Lachnospirales; family Lachnospiraceae; genus CAPEBR01. The sequence continues at coordinate 60 of CAZFSW010000135.1, read as the reverse complement.
GAAGCTGCTGGTGGGCGCGAATGGGGCTTCCGCAGAAATTGGCCATGTATGCGTGAATTA
>CAZFSW010000134.1:0-4202 GCA_964521655.1 uncultured Dorea sp. | reverse complement strand
TCTGCCTCATTCTTTGCGAAGAGCCGCTCCGCCTTTTCCGGATCGGATCTCTTAAGGGCGTTGTAACGAACCTCGCCGTCAAGGAACTCCTGGTAATCACCTGCGGGCTCCTTGCTGTCAAGCGTGAACTTTGCGCCCTCTGCAGCCGGATTGAAGCGGAAGTTGTTCCAGTAGCCGCATTTTACAGCCAGCTCTTCCTCGGTCTGCGCCTTGCTCATACCCTTCTTGATGCCGTGATTGATACACGGAGCATAGGCGATGATGAGTGACGGCCCCGGATAAGCCTCCGCCTCCGCGATTGCCTTTACGGTCTGGTTGAAGTCCGCGCCCATCGCGATCTGTGCCACATATACGTAGCCGTAGCTCATGGCGATTCCGGCGAGGTCCTTCTTCTTCGTTTCCTTCCCGCCTGCAGCAAACTGGGCAGTAGCGCCGGTCTTGGTCGCCTTGGAGGACTGTCCGCCCGTGTTGGAGTAAACCTCGGTGTCAAATACCAGGATGTTGATGTCTTCGCCGCTTGCTAATACGTGGTCAACGCCGCCGAAGCCGATATCGTAAGCCCATCCGTCGCCGCCGAATACCCACTGGGATTTCTTGGCCAGGAAATCCTGATTCTTTACTATGTCCTTGCAGGTGCAGCAGTCGCAGCCGTCTAATGCCGCAACCAGCTTCTTTGCAGCATCTCCATTGGAGGCCCCGCAGTTGAAGGTGTCAAGATATTCCCTGCACGCTGCCTTTACATCCTCGGAAGCCTTGTCGGAGGCAGCAACCTGCTCAACCTCTGCTTTTAATCTCTTGCGGATTGCCTTCTGCGCGAGGAGCATGCCATAGCCAAATTCCGCGTTATCCTCGAATAAAGAGTTCGACCACGCCGGTCCCTTTCCTTCCGGAGTCACCGTGTAAGGAGTGGACGGTGAGGAATTGCCCCAGATAGAGGAGCATCCGGTCGCGTTCGCGATATACATACGCTCGCCAAATAACTGCGTCACCAGCTTCGCGTATGGCGTCTCGCCGCATCCCGCGCAAGCCCCTGAGAACTCAAGGAGCGGCTGTCTGAACTGGCTGCCCTTTACCGTCTCTGGCTTGAACTTTGCTACAACCTCTGGCTTCACAGGAATCTCCCTGCCGTAGTCGAATACGTCCTGGCACGCCGCATTTGCTTCCATGTTGCCCATAACGAGAGCCTTTTCGCCCTTCTTGCCCGGGCATACGTTCGCGCAGGAGCCGCAGCCTGTACAGTCGAGCGCGGAGATGCTCATCGTAAACTTCATTCCCGGCATACCGGTCATGTCGAGCGCTTTCGTCCCCTCCGGGGCTTTGGCAAGCTCGTCCTCCGTGAGGGCAATCGGACGGATAACCGCGTGCGGACATACATAGGAGCAGCGGTTACACTGGATGCAGTTCTCCGGCGCCCATACCGGGATATCCACCGCGATGCCGCGCTTCTCGTAGGCGGCCGCGCCGGAAGGCGTAGATCCGTCTACATAGTCGTTAAATGCAGATACCGGAAGGGAATTGCCCTCCTGTGCATTTACCTTTGTCTGGACATTCTTCACGAAAGCGACAACATCCTCTCTGCCGCCTTTGATCGCCGGTGAGAATAACCCCTCGTCCGCGCAGGATTTCCAGGAATCAGGGACGGTGACCTCTACCACCTGCTTCGCGCCTGCGTCGATGGCGTCGTAATTCATCTGCACGATCTTGTCGCCTTTTCTTCCGTAGGTCGCTTTCGCCGCCTTCTTCATCAGGTCGATGGCCTCTTCCTCCGGAATGATAGCGGCAAGCTTGAAGAATGCGGACTGGAGGACAGTGTTGATACGGCCGCCAAGCCCGATTTCCTTACCAATCTTAATACCGTCGATGGTGTAGAACTTGATATTGTGGTCGGCAATATACGCCTTTACCTGTCCTGGAAGATGGGATTCAAGACCTTCCATATCCCACGGGCAGTTGAGGAGGAATGTGCCGCCGTCAACAAGCTCCTGCACCATGTTATACTTATTTATATAAGAAGGATTGTGGCACGCCACAAAATTTGCCTGATGGATCAGGTAGGTGGATTTGATCGGCTTCTTTCCGAAACGCAGGTGGGACATAGTGACGCCGCCGGATTTCTTGGAATCATAGTCGAAATAAGCCTGCGCGTACATATCCGTGTTATCGCCGATGATCTTGATGGAGTTCTTATTAGCCCCGACCGTACCGTCCGCGCCGAGACCCCAGAACTTGCAGTTGATCGTCCCCTCCGGAGTGGTGACGAGCGGCTTGCCTGTCTCTAAGGAAAGGTTCGTTACGTCGTCCACGATGCCGATGGTGAATCTCGGCTTGTCCGTGTTGTGGAACACCGCGACAATCTGCGCCGGCGTCGTGTCTTTGGAACCCAGGCCATAGCGTCCGCTGTTAATCGGAACCGCATCAAACTTCGAGCCCTTCAGGGCGGAGACAACATCAAGGTAGAGAGGCTCTCCCTGAGCGCCCGGCTCCTTCGTCCTGTCCAGGACATTGATGGTCTTAACCGTGTCCGGGATGACATCGATCAGAGCCTGTGCGCAGAACGGCCGGTACAGGCGAACCTTCACGACGCCGACCTTCTCGCCCGCCGCCATCAGGTAATCAATCGTCTCCTCAATCGTGTCGCATACGGAGCCCATCGCGACGATCACTTTCTCCGCGTCCGCAGCTCCATAGTAGTTGAACAGCTTATAGTCTGTGCCGATCTTTGCATTTACCTTGTCCATGTATTCCTGCACGATTGCTGGCATCGCGTCATAGTAAGGATTGCAGGACTCCCTTGCCTGGAAGAAGATGTCCGGGTTCTGTGCGGAACCCCTCTGGCATGGGTGGTTCGGATTCAGCGCATGCTTCCTGAACGCATCGATGGCATCCATGTCCACAAGCTCTTTCAGGTCTTCGTAATCCCAGGCTTCGATCTTCTGGATCTCGTGGGAGGTGCGGAAGCCGTCGAAGAAGTTGATGAACGGAAGCCTGCCCTTTAGCGCCGCGCAGTGGGCGACCGGAGTGAGATCCATAACCTCCTGCACGCTGGACTCGCAGAGCATCGCCGCGCCTGTCTGACGGCAGGCGTACACATCGGAGTGATCTCCGAAGATGGAGAGCGCGTGGCTTGCAAGTGCGCGGGCGGATACGTTAAATACGCCCGGAAGCAGTTCTCCTGCAACTTTATAGAGGTTTGGAATCATAAGCAACAGCCCCTGGGAAGCGGTGAAAGTCGTCGTCAGGGCGCCAGCTGCGAGTGAGCCATGCACCGCACCCGCGGCGCCCGCCTCTGACTGCATCTCTGTCACCTGCACCGTCTGTCCGAATATGTTCTCCCTGCCTTGAGTAGCCCATTCGTCTACGTGCTCAGGCATCACGGATGATGGTGTAATCGGGTAAATGGCCGCAACCTCAGTATACGCATAAGATGCGTGGGCAGCGGCCTGATTCCCGTCCATGGTCTTCATTTTTCTTGCCATTTTTGTTATTCCTCCTTAAAAAAAATTACAAATATGTTATAATTATATATGTAAATATTATAGTCCACACATTTTTAAAAGTCTAGTGATTCTTGTAGTTATTTTGTTTAATTTGCAGTACATTTCAGTAGACCAGTTTTGTAAGCCGGAAGGAGAAAGCATCAATGACGCGAGAAGAATTATATCAGTCCATCTATACCCATGATACCATCTATCTGCCGCCCCATGAGGAAGGGACGGCAGCGTTAGAGGTCGCGCTTGGATGCAGCTGGCATCGCTGCACATTCTGCGATTTTGCCAGGGATGAATTCCAGCTCCACCCCCTCTCAAAAATCGAACACAGCCTCCGCACTCTGGCACTTCTTCGTCCTGAGGACAGACGGCTTTTCTTCCTCGGCGAAAATGCATTTTGTATGGACACGGAGCGTCTTCTTGATATTATGGAGCTTGTGGGGCTTAATATGCCAAAGGTAAGGGAGTACGCGATGTATTCCCGCATTGACGACATTACGCGCAAGACAGACAGGGAGCTGCGTATGCTGAAGGAAAAGGGCTTAAGCGCCTTGCATATCGGGGTAGAGAGTGGGAGCGATGCCATCCTTGAAGAGCGCAGGAAAGGCATCACTGCGGCGCAGACCGTGGAGGAGCTTACCCGCCTGGACCGCATCGGCGTCGATTATTACCTCACCGTCGTCTTAGGGCTTGGCGGGCGCAGTTTTTCCATGC
>CAZFSW010000133.1:0-4242 GCA_964521655.1 uncultured Dorea sp. | reverse complement strand
TGAGTATGAATGAATGGATGAACCACCCCGCGATGAAAAATATGGATCCGGTAAAACTGGAACTGATTAAAACCGCCGCTATGAAAACGGAAGGGAAAAGTGGAAAATCCCTTGCCCCCGTTATGATGGCGCTGATCACCGGCGCACAGAAAAAAGGCATCCGCTTCACACCGGAGGAAATGTCGCTTGTCGTCTCAATCTTAAAGGAAGGAAAACCAAAAGAAGAACAAGAGCAGATTGAAAATATGATCAAAATGCTCATGTCATACAAGAAAAAATAATGCGTGCGATTATACCTCCCAGACTTCCCCTAAAGCCTCACACGTGCAGGCTGCGGAATTGCGCGGGCATCTTTTTTACCCCGATCATCCATTGCCTTTCCCGGGATATCTGTGTTAGAATGATACTAAAGCATTTCAAGACAAGGAGGGTTTTATATGAACATACCAGAAAGAATCAGCGCCCTGCGCGCCCTGATGAAAGAGCGGGACTACGACGTCTACATGGTTCCGACTGACGACTGCCACCAGAGCGAGTATGTCGGGGAGCATTTCAAGGCAAGAAGGTTTATCACCGGCTTCACCGGTTCTGCGGGAACGGCTGTCATCACGCAGACGGAGGCCGGCCTGTGGACGGACGGAAGATATTTTCTCCAGGCAGAGAGGCAGCTTGACGGAAGCGGCGTGAAGCTCTTCAAGATGGGCGAGCCGGGTGTTCCGACCGTGGAAGAATACATCGCCGACGTCCTCCCGGAGAACGGCACGCTGGGGTTCGACGGGCGCGTGACGGCTATGGGCGAAGGACAGGCTCTGGAGAAAGCGGTTTCCGGGAAAAATGGGAACATCAATTACTCCGAGGATCTGATTGACAAGATTTGGGAGGACAGGCCACCGCTTTCTGAAAAGCCTGCGTTCGCGCTCGGCGAGGAATACACCGGCGAGAGCACGAAGAGCAAGCTCGCCCGCATCCGCGAGGCGATGAAAAAAGCGGGAGCCAATGTACATATCATCGCCGCGCTGGACGATGTGTGCTGGACGACGAACCTGCGGGGAGACGACATCGAATATTTCCCGCTGCTTCTGTCCTACGCCATCATCACGATGGATGACATGAAGCTCTATATCGACGAGCGCAAGCTGACCGATGAGATGAAGGAAACGCTCGCGGCGGACAACATCTCCCTTCGCCCCTACGACGCCATTTACGAGGATGTACAGCAGTTGCCCGCAGACAGCAGGATCCTGGTTGACCCGGCAAGGCTCAACTACGCGCTGTACAACAATCTCCCAAAGGAAGCCAAAGTCATCGAGCAGGCGAATCCGACCATCCTCATGAAGTCCATGAAGAATGAAACGGAGATCAAAAATATCATCAACGCTCATATCAAGGATGGCGTCGCCATCACAAGGTTCATGTACTGGCTGAAGAAAAATGTCGGCAAGACCGAGATCACAGAGATCAGCGCCGCCGAAAAGCTCGACGAGTTCCGCAGGGAACAAAAGGGCTATCTATGGCAGAGCTTTGAGCCCATCTGCGCGTCCGGCGAGCACGCCGCCATCGTTCACTACGCTGCCACGCCGGAGACAGATATCCCCGTGGTGACGGACGGCCTGTTCCTGACCGACACGGGCGGAGGCTACCTCGAGGGTTCCACCGACATTACAAGGACCTTCGCTTTCGGAAAGCTCTCTGATCGCATGAAGGAGGATTTCACAACCGTCCTCCTCTGCAACCTGCGGCTTGCGAGGGCGGTATTCCTCTACGGGACCTGCGGCTTCAACCTTGATATTCTTGCGAGGATGCCCGCATGGGAGCGCGGCATCAACTTTAACCACGGCACTGGGCACGGCGTAGGCTATCTGATGAATATACACGAAGCCCCCTGCGGCTTCCGTATCGCGATCCGCGAAAAAGAGAAAGCGGTTCTCGAAGAGGGCATGGTCATCACGGACGAGCCGGGCATCTATATCGAAGGCTCCCACGGCATCCGCACCGAGAACGAGCTTCTGGTGCGCAAGGGCGAGAAAAACGAGTATGGCCAGTTCTACTACTTCGAGCCGATCACCTATGCGCCGATCGACCTCGACGCCATCCTCCCGGACAGGATGACGGCGGAGGACAAGAAACAGCTTAACGATTATCACGCGAAAGTGTACGAGATGGTCGCGCCGCATCTGAATGAAGAAGAACGCGAGTGGCTGAAAGAATACACGAGGGCGATCTGATCGTAAAGAACATTCCACCTGTGCGGCCTGGAAACTCTTGCCTACCGCACAGGTGGAATATTTTGTAATATCCTCTGTACTTTTCCCGCATATACCCTCGTCCTACAGAAGCAGCGCCTCCAGCGCATCCTTCGCCGCGCTTTTACAGGTCATTTCCGCCACGTCCTCGACTGCGAGGACATCCACGCTGCCTATCTTTGCACCGCCGAGATAATAGCTCACCTCCCCTGCCTTGTCGCCCTTTTTCACCGGCGCTTTCACGCTTTTTTCCAAGATAACCTTTCTCTCAACAGCGCTTAAGTCCGCCCCGGACGTGTCCACATACGAGAACGGCTTCTCCTGCGCGACCTTCACCTGATCCTCCACCCCGCGCTTCACGGGAACAGGCTCTATCTCTTCCACCTGTTCCTCCTCATATTTCCGGCATTTCCCGAACCCATAATTCAGAAGCGCGGTGGCGTCCTTCATGCGCGCCTTGTTGTCGTCCGCCGCCATAATGACTGCGATCAGCTCCATTTTGTCCTTTTCCGCAGTAGCGGACAGGCAGAACTTTGCCTGGCTCGTGGAGCCCGTCTTAAGCCCCGTCGCGTACTGGTACTGCCGGATCAGTTTATTCGTATTCGTTAGTCCGAACTCGGATGAGCCTTTATCCGTGGTATGCGTGATATTTTCCATCCAGATCGTGCAGTAATCGCGGATTTGCGGATATGTACTGATAAGCTCCCTCGACATGAGCGCAATATCCCGCGCCGTTGTCACGTGCCCTTCTGCGTCTAAGCCGTTGCAGTTTACAAAATGCGTATTTTCCATGCCCAGCCCTTTTGCGCGCTCGTTCATCTGCGCGACAAACTCCTCCTCGCTACCACAGATGTACTCACTCATCGCCACACAAGCGTCGTTTGCGCTCGCCACCGAAATGCATTTGATCAGCGTATCTACGGTCTGCGTCTCTCCCGGCTCTAAAAATACCTGCGAGCCGCCCATCGACGCCGCGTACTCTGACGTCGTGACCTCGTCCGCAAGGCTGATCTTCCCATCCGCAAGCGCGTCAAAGATCAGCAAAAGCGTCATTACCTTCGTGACACTTGCCGGAGGTCTTACAGAGTCCGCGTCTTTCTCATAGATGACCTGTCCGGTCGAGGCTTCCATGAGGATAGCAGAGGGCGCCGACACTTCTATCCCGCTTCCTGCCTCCGCCTCTTCCGTTTCTTCATCTAACTCTTCCTTCGCTTCCCCCTCCGTCTCTTCTGCCTCTTCCTCCGCCTCTCCTTCTGCTTCTTTCCATACGATCAGCCCGTCTTCCCCTGCCGCCAGGACTGGCTGCCCCCAGAGGGCAGCGCACAGCAGCAATGCCAGAACCCGTTTCATGCTTCACTCTCCATACCGGATCTATTACTACTAATGTAATAGCCGCCGCAGGAAAATATAACTGATTTCTTACAAATCTCTGTCCTCCAGAAGAGCGCCACAACATATGTGCAGATCTGGCCGACCGGAAGTACGCGCCTATACTACATACATGTATACCCGCCGTCAACCGGGCAGATCACGCCGTTCACATAGCTTGAGCACGGAGATGACAGGAAGATTGCCGCCGTATCCAGCTCGCCCTCTTTTCCATAACGCGCCATCGGGATCATCGTGCGCGCATAGTTCTGGAAGAACTCGCTCTCCAGCGTCTCTTTGGTGAGCGGAGTCTCAAAATATCCCGGGCAGATAGAATTCACAGTGATCCCCTTGTCGCCCCACTCTGCCGCAAGCGCGCGCGTCAGGTTCACCACGCCGCCCTTCGCCGCATGGTACGGGCTTGCCGGTGCGATCTTGTTCCCGACAAGACCATACATGGAAGCAATGTTGATGATACGGCCGTATTTCGCCGGGATCATAACTTTCTTTGCAACCGCGCGTGCCATCTTGAAGGTTCCTGCAAGGTCGATATTCACCTCGTTCATAAACTGCTCATCCGTAATATCCTCCGCCGGGGCTACCGCGCCTGTACCGGCGTTATTGATCAGAA